>JALSTL010000115.1 GCA_026983755.1 Melioribacteraceae bacterium
TGTTTCAATACAAACTTGCAGAAAAAAACAAATATGTTACTGCCGAACTAAAAAGTAGTTTCTTAAAATTAGAAAGTAAAATAAATAAAATTATACAAACCCAAGAAAAACCGACTCTGTTGCATGGAGATTTATGGGGTGGAAACTATATTGTAGATGAAAACGGAAATGCATGTTTAATAGATCCGGCTGTTTATTACGGTAACAGAGAAGCCGATTTGGCAATGACAAAAATTTTCGGCGGATTCGATTCTTTATTTTATGAAGCTTATCAAGAAGAGTTTCCGCTACCCGAAGGTTGGCAATACCGGGAGAATATTTATAAACTTTACCATATTTTTAATCATCTCAATTTATTCGGAATGAGTTATTACGGCAGAGTGATGGAAATTATAAAATACTATTTATAATAATTAGCACATATTGTTCGGTAAACCAAAGATGATAAACGTGGAAAATAAAAAGTATTTCAATTGCATAAAAACCTTCAAAATTATATATTTGTGTTTTATTTTGTATTTGAAAAGTAAAAATGTTAAAAACTTGAAAGACCAACTGCCGGGGTGGCGGAATTGGTAGACGCACTGGACTTAAAATCCAGTGGGAGTTTCTCCCGTGCCGGTTCGAGTCCGGCCCTCGGTACTCGGTTTTTAATTTGATTTTACCGGGTTCTTAGCTCAGTTGGTTAGAGTGTCTGCTTGACGTGCAGAAGGTCAGAGGTTCGAATCCTCTAGAACCCACTTCTTCGGAGTTTACTCCGTTTTTTTTTAAAGTGATAAACAAATGAATAAAATTAAAATTACATTTCCTGACGGTTCGCAAAAAGAATTTGATAAAGGTATTACACCTTTACAAATAGCGGAATCCATTTCACCCAAATTGGCAAAAGATGTTTTAATTGCAAAAGTAAATAATAAAAAAGTTGATTTATATTATCAAATTAACGAAGACGCAACTTTACAATTACTTACATTCGAAGACAAGCTTGGGAAAGAAGCTTATTGGCATTCAACATCACATTTGATGGCACATGCAATTCAAGCATTATATCCTGAAGCTAAATTTGGAGTTGGGCCGGCAATTGAAGGCGGATTCTATTACGATTTTGATATCAACACAAAACTTACCGATGCGGATTTGGTTACTATCGAAAATAAAATGCTGGAATTGGCCAAACAAGATTCTCCTTTCGAACGAGAAGAAATTTCAAAAACCGAAGCTCTCGATTTTTTTAAAAAAGCAGGCGATCAATATAAATTGGAAATAATTTCCGAACTGGATAACAACCAAACAATTAGCCTTTATCACGAAGGAGATTTTACGGATTTATGTACCGGTCCGCATATACCTTCAACCAATAGAATTAAATATGTAAAACTGATTAATATTTCAGGTTCTTATTGGCGCGGTGACGAAAAAAGACAAAGCTTACAAAGAATTTACGGTGTAAGTTTTCCGAAGAAAAAAATGTTAGAAGAACATTTACAACTTTTGGAAGAAGCAAAAAAACGAGACCACAGAAAATTGGGAAGAGAATTAAAACTTTTCAGCATCGAAGAAGAATCCGGCCCCGGTCTAATTTATTGGCATCCGAAAGGCGCTGCCGTTCGTAATATTATAGAAAGTTTTTGGAGGAACGAACATATAAAAAATAATTATGAACTCCTTTATACTCCGCACGTTGGTAAAAGCTGGCTTTGGGAAACAAGCGGACATCTATCTCACTTTAAAGAAAATATGTTTGCTCCTATGAAAATTGACGATCAAGAATATTACGTAAAACCGATGAATTGTCCGTTCCATATTTTAATATATAAAGACGAGTTACGTTCTTACAGAGATTTACCCTTACGGTGGGCGGAACTTGGTACGGTTTACAGATATGAAAAAAGCGGTGTTTTACACGGATTACTTCGCGTTAGAGGTTTCACGCAAGATGATGCTCATATCTTTTGTACGCATGAACAAATTGAAAACGAAATTATAGATGTAATTAAATTTTCATTGCATATTTGGAAATCTTTCGGATTCGAAAAATTAAAATACTATGTTTCCACAAAACCCGAAAAGGCGGTTGGCAATAACGAGCTTTGGAACAAAGCTACAAATTCGTTAAAGCATGCTTTGGAATCTCAAAAACTTGATTACGAAATAGATGAAGGAGGCGGGGCTTTTTACGGTCCTAAAATAGATATTAAAGTTAAAGATGCATTAAATCGCGAATGGCAAATGAGCACCATTCAGTTCGATTTTAATTTACCCGAACGTTTCGATATGAAATACGTAGGACAAGACGGAAAGGAACATCGTCCTTTTATGGTACATCGTGCACTCTTCGGTTCAATAGAAAGATTTATGGGGGTTTTAATTGAACATTACGCAGGAGCTTTCCCTACATGGTTGGCTCCTATTCAAGTTGCGATAATACCCGTTTCCCAAAACTTTTTTGAATATGCAGAAGTTATAAAAGAAAAATTAACCAAAAATAATATCAGAGTTAAACTTGATTATAGAAATGAAAAAATCGGTTATAAAATAAGAGATTGGGAAACACAAAAAGTTCCTTATATGTTAATATTGGGTGAAAAAGAAAAATCCGCAAATACAATTTCGTTAAGAAAACATAAAGAAGGCAATAAAGGAACTATGCAAATTGATGAATTTATTAGTAATATTACAAACGAAATTGATAACTTATTAATAAACTAATTTAAGGAGGATTGTATCGCTAAAGTTAGACAGCGTATAAATGAGGAAATCAGATATCCCTCTATAAGAGTAATTGGGCCATCGGGAGATCAATTGGGAATTATGTCTGTTAACGAAGCATTAAAACGAGCAGACGAAGAAGGTTTGGATTTAGTGGAAATTGCACCAAATGCAAATCCGCCCGTATGTAAAATTATTGATTACGGTAAATTACTTTACGAAAAACAAAAAAGAGAAAAATTACAAAAAAAGAAACAGCATGTTACCGTACTAAAAGAAATAAGATTGCATCCTAATACAGATAAGCACGATTTCGATTTTAAAGCCAGACATGCGGAAAAATTTTTGAAAGATGGAAATAAAGTTAAAGTAGCGGTAATATTCAAAGGAAGAGAATTAGCATATAAAGAATACGGTAAAGAACTGCTTGTCCGTTTTATTGAAACTTTAAATGAAATTTCTAATGTAGAAAATGAAATTAAATTTGAAGGAAGAACGATGCACGCAATTCTTGCACCTATAAAATCAAAAAAAAATAAAAATAATTAAATAGGTAATTATTATGCCGAAAATGAAAAGCAACCGCGGAGCCGCAAAAACTTTTAGAAAAACCGGTTCCGGTAAAATTAAACGAAACAAAGCTTATAAATCTCACATACTTACTAAAAAAAGTACAAAAACAAAACGTGGACTAAGAAAAGCTACGTTAGTTTCCGATGCGGATTTTAAGCGAGTAAAAGTTATGATTCAAAAATAAATTTTATATTAAAGGAGATTTTTTAAAATGCCAAAAGCAAAAAACAATGTTGCTTCGCGCAAAAGAAGAAAGAAAGTTCTAAAACTTGCTAAAGGTTATTGGGGAGCACGCAGCAAGGTTTATACCGTTGCCAAACATTCTGTAGAAAAAGGATTGCAATATGCATACAGAGATAGAAGAACCAAAAAAAGAAATTTCAGAAGATTGTGGATTATTAGAATTAATGCAGCCGCAAGGTTAAACGGAACAACTTATTCAAAACTTATTCACGCAATGCAAAATAAAGGAATAAACATTAACAGGAAGATATTGGCAAACATTGCCGTAGAAAATCCCGATGCTTTTGCAGACATAGTTAAATTTGTTTCTGCATAAATTAAATTCCCCGGTATTGATTGTTAAAAATGCAACCGGGGTCTTTTGTTTTTGCCTATAATGAAAAATAATAACGTATAAAATGGTATTTTCGCAAACAAATAATCGGCAAAATGTTAATTGTATGCAGTTAAAAAACTATCGAAGTTGTAATAGTATTACAATTGAAATATATTAAACTATTATCAAATGAAAAATAAAATAGAAACCATTCGTTCAAATTTTGAAAAAGATTGTTCGTTAATAAAAGATAAAACAACGCTCGAAACAATTCGAATTAAATATTTTTCCAGAAACGGTTTATTTGCCCAACTGTTCGAAGAATTTAAAACTTTACCTAAAGAAGAAAAACCAATCTACGGCAAAGTTCTAAATGATGAAAAAAAGAAAGCACAAAAAAAATTTGAAGAAATTAAAAATAAAATAGAATCTAAATTTGAAAATAGAAATGACAATTTGGATTTAACATTACCCGGAAAAAAGCTCCAACTCGGTTCTTTGCATATTTTAACCCAAACATTAATTGAAATAAAAAATATATTCAAATCATTAGGATTTTCCGTTTTTACCGGTCCGGAAATTGAAAGCGATGAAAATAATTTCGAAATGTTAAACTTTCCTCCGGATCATCCTGCAAGGGATATGCAAGATACATATTTTTTAAGTAAATCTTTTTTGCTAAGAACACATACATCACCCGTTCAAGTAAGACTAATGAAAAAAAGTAAACCTCCTTACAGAGCAATAATGCCCGGAAGAGTTTACAGAAACGAAGCCATCAGTGCTAAAAGTTATTGCTTGTTTCATCAAGTTGAAGGATTGGTTATTGATACCGATATTACTTTTACGGAATTAAAAGGAACATTGGTTTATTTTGCCAAACAATTCTTCGGTCAAAACGTTAAATACAGATTCCGTTCCAGTTTCTTTCCCTTTACCGAACCAAGTGCCGAAGTGGATATTTGGTGGCAACCCAAAAATAAACCGGGTAAATGGTTGGAAATTTTAGGCTGTGGTATGGTAGATCCAAACGTTCTGAATAATCTAGATATCGATTCCGAAAAGTATATCGGTTATGCTTTCGGTATGGGAATTGAAAGAATGGCAATGCTTAAATACGGTATTGACGATATTCGTCTTTTTTATGACAACGATAACAGATTTTTAACTCAATTCAAATAAATATAGGTTGTAAGTTGATAATTTCACTTAATTGGTTAAAAAATTACATAAACATCGATGATCTCTCTGTTGATGAAATAGTTGACAAATTAACTACATCCGGTTCGGAAGTGGAAGAAGTAATCGATAAATCAAAAAAATTTGAGAATATAGTAGTAGGTTTTGTTAAAGAAGTAAAAAAACATCCTAACGCCGATAGACTTTCGATTTGCAAAGTTACGGACGGAACAGAAACTTACGATGTTGTATGTGGTGCTCCTAATGTTGAAGCCAATCAAAAAGTAGCCTTCGCAAAAGTTGGTGCCATTATACCTAACGGAAATTTTGAAATTAAAAAAGCGAAAATACGCGGGCAATATTCCATGGGTATGATTTGTGCCGAAGATGAACTGGGCATTAGTGATAACCACAAAGGTATTCTTGTACTGAATAGTGAAGAAAAAACCGGAGAACCTATTGCAAAAACTCTTAATTTGAATGATGTTATTTTGGATATTGCAATTACTCCCAATAGAGCGGATTCATTAAGCCATTTCGGAATTGCAAGAGATTTAGGTGCATTGTTTAATAGAAAAATAAAACATCCTACTTTAAGTAAATTTGGTAAGATTGTTCAAAATAATAAGTTAGTTAATATTCAAGTGGAAAATTATGAAAAATGTCCCAGATATACCGCCATTGTTGTTAAAAATGTTAAAGTAAAAGCATCACCAGATTGGTTAAAATTAAAATTGGAAAGTGTGGGGTTAAGACCTATTAACAATATTGTGGACATAACAAATTTTGTTTTATATGAACTAGGGCAACCTTTGCATGCATTCGATTTGGATAAACTATCAGATTCAAAAATTGTTGTGAAAACCCTAAATAAAGAGCAAAAATTCACAACATTGGATTCGAAAGAACGGAGCATGCTCCCTAGCGATTTGATGATTTGCGACGGGGAAAAACCCGTAGCAATTGCCGGAATAATGGGTGGCGAAAATTCCGAAGTTACAAGCAATACGAAAAATATTGTTATTGAAAGTGCGTATTTTTCTCCTTCTTCCGTACGTAAAACCGCAAAGCATTTAAACATCTCTACAGATGCTTCTTACAGATTTGAACGAGGAACCGACCCGAATATTACAATTAAGGCTGCTTTACGTGCAGCGGAACTTATTGAAAAATATGCAGATGGAAATATTGATGGAAATATAATTGATATTTACCCAAAAAAAATCGAACCGAAAAGTGTGAGTATAAGATTTGATAGAATTACTAAAATACTGGGATTTGAAATACCTAAAAAGAGAATTATGGAAATCTTCGAATCCCTTGAATTTACAATATTGGATATCCGAAAAGAAAAGTTGGAGATACAAATTCCCACATTCAGACATGATATTGAAAGAGAAATAGATTTGATTGAAGAGGTAGCAAGAATTTACGGTTTCGACGATATTCCTTCCATCAATCATATTAGCATTGATTTGAATCCTAAAACGGATGAACTTATTTTTGAAGACAATTTGAAAAACACTTTGGTTTCTCTTGGGTTTAACGAAGTTATTAGCAATTCCTTGATAAGTGATGATAAAACAATAGATAATACAAGGTCAATTAAAGTACTTAATCCACAAAGTAATGAAATGTCTCGCTTACGTACTTCATTAATTCCAGGTATGCTATTAAATATTTCTCGTAATTTGAAAGTAAAAGAACAAAATTTAAAATTTTTCGAAATAGGTGAAGTTTTCAAACTAAAAAATACACACATTGAATCCTTTCATGATTTTGAAGAAAACGAATATCTTTTAATTGCAATAACAGGCGAACAAAGTATGAAAAGTTGGTATCGGAAAAAACAACAATATGATTTTTACGATTTGAAAGGATATTTGGAAGAACTTTTCAATAAAAATTCACTTGATTTTGATGTAACCGATTCTTATAATATAAACGGAAACAATTTGTTTGAATATTATTTCACAAAACATTACAAAAATACGGAACTTGGCATCGGAGGAAAGTTAAAAAAAGAATTATTGGAACATTACGATATTTCTCAAAACGTCTTTATTTTTGAACTGAATATCGATTTAATAAAAAAAATAAAAACTGAAACAAAAAAATATAAACCTCTGTTGAAATATCCGAAAGTATATAGAGATTTTGCATTTGTAGTTGATAAAAATATAAGTTTTGAACAGGTTGTAAAAACAATAAAAAATAGTAGCTCAAACTTGTTGAAAAATGTTAAATTATTTGATATTTTTGAAAGCGATACTTTGGGGGAAGGGAAAAAAAGTTTGGCTTTCCAATTAGAGTATTACGATTTTGAAAAAACTTTAACGGAAGATGAAATAGATAAAGAATTTTGGAAAACCATAGAGACAGTTAAACAAAATTTTAAAGCAGAATTAAGAGGTTAAAATGTCCGGTACCTCAAAATACGATTTGCTCCTTAAAGAGATTAACGAAATTGAAAAATATGTTCATACTTTTGTGAGTAAAAATCAAGAATTGCAAAAAGAAAAAAACGAATTGGAAGAAAAAGTAGCAAAGTTAAATAATGATAACAAAATATTAATTTCAAAAATTAACGAATTGGAAAAAAAAGCCAATAGTGCGGAAGTAAACATTACGTCAATATTAAGTAAAAAAAAGTTAAACGTTAATGAAAGGGAAAACCTAAAGAATCAGATTGACGAATTAATTGAAAAAATAGATTATCATATTCAATCGCTTTAGGCAAAGTTTTTAAATTTTTAAAAACAAATTTTAAGAATAAGAATAGAAATTTAATGTCGAACAAAAAGAAGCTAAAAGTAAAAATATTTGATAAAGAATTTTCACTATTAGTAGAAAATGAAGATATTGCAGCGGACTTGGCAAAGTACGTAAGTAAAATTATGGAAGATACAAGTAAAGAATTGGATGGACAGCCAACCGAAACAATAGCTATAATTGCTGCACTAAATATTGCATATGATTTATCAATGGAAAAAAATAAATTCAAAGAATTTAGCATACAAGCAACAGATAGGATTAAAAAAGTTAAGCTTCTTTTGGAACAATCCGGCGTTGAATCTATTCCGTCTTAAGTTTTCCGCACTGTCAATTCACAAATGAAAAACTAACAACGTAAAACAGGGTTACTGACTTGCGGCGTGTATTACAGGCCTCATTCCGTTTTTCGGAACTTGCTTAACAGCAGGCAGTGGACGTAAAAAGCGTCGGGCGGTTTCCCACATTGCTTAGGATGAGTTTTTCCATCCTGGAGTTGGCAGTTGCGGATTTTTTTTTGTTCTTTTGGAGGAATATATGGAAATAGGTATAATTTTAATAGTTTTTATTATTGCGCTTTTAATCGGATGGTTTGCTCATGCTTTTTCCGGTAAAAATAAAATTAAAAGTGCCAAAGAAAGAGCTTCTATTATTATCGAAAATGCAGAAAAAGAAGCTAAAAATCTTAAAAGAGAAAAATTACTTGAAGTTAAAGACGAATGGCTTAAAAAAAAGCAAGAGTTCGATAATGAAATGAACCATCGTAGGCAGAAAAACCAAAACTACGAAAAAAAACTTGAAGTAAGAGAAGAAAGCATCGAAAGAAAATTTGAGCTGATTACTCAAAAAGAAAGACAGTTGAAACAAATTGAAAATCAATTGTCAAAAAAACAAGAGTTGTTAGATAGAAAAATTAATGAAGTTGAAAAACTTAAAAGCGAACAAAATATCAGACTGGAAAAAACGGCAGGTCTTACTACAGATGAAGCAAAAAAAATGCTCATGGAAAATCTTATAGACAAAGCTAAATCCGATGCTTCTCAATACATTAACGATATAAAAGACCAAGCTAAAGCCGATGCAAAAAAAGAAGCACAAAAAATTATTGTAAATGCAATTCAAAAAACAGCCGTTGATCATTCCGTAGAGTCCACTGTTTCGGTAGTTCAAATTAAAAACGATGAAATGAAAGGTAGAATTATAGGCAGAGAAGGGCGAAACATACGTGCTTTTGAAGCCGCCACCGGTGTTGATGTTATTGTTGATGATACACCGGAAGCTGTTATTCTATCCGCTTTTGATCAATTCAGAAGAGAGATAGCCAGAATATCTTTGGAAAGATTAATTAACGACGGACGAATTCATCCGGCGAGAATTGAAGATGTGGTTAAAAAAGTTACATCGGAACTTGATGAAGAAATTCAAAAAGAAGGTGAAAATGTATTGTTACAACTTGGCATTCACGGGGTTAAAAGAGAATTGGTAAAATATTTGGGAAGAATGAAATACCGCTCAAGTTACGGTCAGAATTTATTGCAGCACAGTATAGAAGTTGCCTATATTTCCGGATTTATGGCGGCAGAACTTGGCTTTGACCAACAAATTGCCAAAAGAGCAGGTTTGTTTCACGATATTGGTAAAACAGTTGATAAAAGCATTGAAGGTCCGCATGCTTTATTAGGTGCCGATATGTTAAAACGTTATAAAGAACACCCGATTGTTATTAATGCCGCCGGTAGCCATCACGAAGATATTGAAATGACTCATCCTATTTCCGCTTTGGTTCAAGCTGCCGATGCTATAAGCGGAGCAAGACCCGGTGCCCGCAGAGAACCTCTTGAAGGTTATGTAAAACGATTGGAAAACTTGGAGGAAATTGCAAATACTTTTGACGGTGTTGCAAAAACTTATGCTATTCAAGCCGGAAGGGAAGTTAGAGTTGTTGTGGAACCTGATAAAGCCGACGATTCCACTTCGGAAAAATTAGCTAACGATATAGCTTCTAAAATTCAAGAAGAAATGCAGTATCCCGGACAAATTAAAATTACGGTTATTAGAGAAGTAAGAAAAATTGCTTATGCCAAATAAGTCCGCTTTATCTAACCCGATATTTTTTTTAACATTGAATAAAATTTGTTCGGTTATTAAAATACATTGCCTTTTATCTTGTTTTTTTTAGCTTAAATTTAATTGGTTTTGTTATGAAAAAATTAATAATTGGTATTACCGGCGGAATAGGTTCTGGCAAATCCACTGTGGCAAATTTTTATAAATCATTAGGTTATCCCGTTTTAAAGGCAGATGATATAGCAAAAAAAATAATGGTTGACGATAATAAAATTGTTTCAAGTATAAAAAAACAATTCGGCGTTAATTCATATTCGGGTTATAAACTTAATAGAAAATATTTGGCCAAAAAAGTTTTTGGCCATCCGGAAAATCTTGCAAAACTAAATAAAATTGTTCATCCTAAAACAATTGCCGAAATTAAAAAAGAAGCCGAAAACTATCTTAAAAAAAATGATATGGTTTTTGTTGAAGCGGCAATTTTATTCGAAGCTAACTGGGAATATCTTTTTGATTATATTATTTTAATTGTTTCGGATGAAAACACCAGAATCAAAAGAATTATAGATAGGGATAATACTAACGTTAATGATGTCAAAAGTAGAATTATGCATCAGTTACCCGACAATATAAAACAGAGTAAAGCGGATTTCATTATTGTAAATGATACTTCACTTAAAGAATTAAAAGAGAAATCAAGATTTATTGTTTCAGTAATAAAAAAAATTTCCCATTAACATTTCATATTATTAAAACTCTTTTCTTGACTACTTCTAATACTTCAATTATGTTTGTTTATACATTTTATAAATATTTCATTCATTAAAACGTAATTGCAATGTTGAATAAAATTATTGTA
>JALSTL010000116.1 GCA_026983755.1 Melioribacteraceae bacterium
GGGTTCAAAAAATATTTCACAATTTGTTTTTTCTAAAATAGGTATTATGGAATTAGCAAGTTGTTTTGGAGTAAAAGTATTTTCATCTTTATATCTAATTCCAATTCCGCCGCCGATATCTATATGTTCAAGTATAATATTTTCTTTGGCAAGTGTTTGTACAAGCTTTACCAATTTTGATGTAGCTTCTATATATGGTTCTACAGTTGTAATTTGTGAACCGATATGCATATCAATACCAACTAAGTTTATATTGCCAAGTTTTGATGCTTCTCTAAAAATATCAAGTGCAGCGGTCTCGTCAATCCCGAATTTGTTTTCCGCAAGTCCGGTTGAAATATAAGGATGAGTTACCGGATCAACGTTCGGGTTTACCCTTATTGCTAAGGGAGCAACCTTGTTAAGTTCTTTTGCAATTTTATCAATAACATAAATTTCTTCAAGCGATTCTGCTTTTATCAGTTTTACATCATTTTCAAGTCCAAGTTTTACTTCTTCATCCGTCTTGCCTACGCCGGTTAAGAGCATATCTTTTGGAGATACTCCGGCTTTTAATGCTCTGTAAAATTCACCGGCGGAGTTAACATCAATGCCGGCACCAAGATTGTTAAACAATTTTATAATATTGATATTATAGTTTGCTTTGGAAGCATAAAATATTTTATGCGGAATAGATTCAAAAGCCTCCGAGAATTCTTTGTATCTATCGGTAAAAAATTTTTTGCTGTAAACGTAAACCGGGGTTCCGAATTCGGCGGCAATATTTTCTAACGACACATTTTCGCAAAAAAGTTTATTGTTTTTGTATGTAAAGTAATTGGAGTTGAAATATTTCATAAATTCCCAAATTTAGTGCAAGCAAGTAAATTTTTGATTTATTAAAATCTAATAAATTAAGATAATAAACAATTCCGTATTTAAAAAAATGAATATGATAAAATGAATTGTGAAATAATAACTTAAAATAAATCCGTATAAAAATATATGATAAAAAAGAATGAATGTTGCATGAAAATTTTTAAGAAAAAATCCTCGAAAAGCAAACACTAAAAGATTTTATCCGCTATATTATAAATTAAAATTCGTAATAATTTTTTAATACTTTTGTTATTTTAATTTAACATTCTTTAATTAAACCTAGTATTAAGTTAATTTACTATAATAAACATACAATTTGGAGAGAGCAATGAATAAAGTAATTTGTATTTATATTGTTACGCTTTTTTTATCAAGCGCAATATTTGCACAAGGAAAAATTTCTTCGAAAGTATATTTCAATTATTCGTATAATTCCGATAGTTCGCCAACAAATTCATTTGATATACATCGTGCTTATTTAACATACAGTAATAAAATTTCAAAAGGAATATCATTTAAAATAACAACCGATATAGGAAGATTTAATACAGGCAAAGATAATAGATTAAGTTTGTATCTTAAAAATGCATTTGTCGGCTGGGAAACCGGTATAGGAAAATTTGTGTTCGGTTTGCAGGGAATGAATATGTTTAATGTGGAAGAAAAAAATTGGGGTTACCGTTTTGTAGAAAAAACACCAATGGACTTAAATCACTTTGCGAGTTCGGCGGATTTGGGTATAGGTTATTATAATAAAATTGGGAATAAATTTAATGTAAGTGCTTTGGTAACAAACGGAACCGGTTATAAAAAAATAGAAAATAATAAGTTTAAAAAATTTTCATTTCAAGCATTTTACGGTAACGGTAAAATTTTTAAAGGCGGTTACAATATAGGTGCTTCCTTAAGTTTGGAATCGTTTTATTATCCTGTTGAAAACAAAACAACAACGGCAACCAAAACAGTATTTGGCGGTTTTGCCGCATATTCTACAGGTATTTTAAGAACAGGGGCCGAGTATGATTTTGCAAAAAACAACGGAACAAATATTACTCAAACAATATTTTCCGTTTATGCAAATTTTAGATTTTTAAAATTTGCCGATATCTTCGGACGGTTCGATATATTTAATCCCAATACGAATATTTCGAACAACGGCTATTCTTATTTTATAGGTGGTTTAAATTTTGATCCGGCAAAGGGTTTTTCAATTGCTCCTAATATTAAAATAAAACATCCGAAAAGCGGGGAGTCAATAATTTTTTATTTTATAAACTTTGAATTTAAAATATAATAAATAAAGATTTAGTTTATTTTTTAATATTCATTCCAACTTTTAATTGAAATATCATCAATATCTTTTGTGCAGAATGCCGTGATAAACGCTTGTGCCAAACGGGAGTTTGTAATTAAAGGAATGTTAAAGTCAATTG
>JALSTL010000117.1 GCA_026983755.1 Melioribacteraceae bacterium
TGTTTGGTTGGTGAAGAAAATAATAGTATTGAAAAATTAATTGTTACGGCATCCGGCGGACCTTTTAGAAATCATTCTATAGAAGAATTAAAAAATGTTACCGTTGCAGAAGCACTTAAACATCCAAATTGGAATATGGGAAATAAAATTACAATTGATTCCGCAACCATGATGAATAAAGGTTTGGAAGTTATTGAAGCGCATTGGTTGTTTAATTTAGACAAAGAAAAAATTGATGTTGTTATTCATCCTCAGTCAATAGTTCATTCAATGGTTGAATTTATTGACAATACAATAAAAGCTCAATTAAGTTTGCCTGATATGAAATTACCTATTCAATATGCTTTAACTTATCCTGAAAGATTGGAAAGTAATTTTGTAAGTACACATTTTCCGTCTTTAAAAGAACTTACTTTTTACGAACCCGATTTGGAAAAATTCAATTGTCTTAAATTGGCTTATGAAGTTATGGACGAAGGCGGAACAGCACCTTGTATTCTTAATGCAGCAAACGAAATTGCAGTAGAAAAATTTTTGAACGGAGAAATTAAATTTACACAAATACCTGAACTGGTAACAAATGCGCTCAATAATATAGTTTCCGAAAAATTAACCGATTTAGAAACTATTATGGAATGTGATAGTAAAACAAGAAAATACTTACAAAATTTTAGCTGGGAGATTTAACTTTGATAGAATCAACAATATATTTTATTATAACTATAGGCATTTTGGTTTTTGTTCACGAATTCGGACATTTTATTGCGGCAAGGATGTGCGGTATGCGTACGGATGCATTTGCAATAGGATTTGGCAAACGTCTTTTCGGTTGGAACAAAGTTACGGGATTTACTTGGGGAGATTTGGATAAGGATACCGATTTACAAGGACACACTGATTACAAACTTTGTTTACTTCCACTTGGCGGTTACGTAAAAATTGCCGGAATGGTTGACGAAAGTTTTGATACCGAATTTGTTAATAAAGAACCCAAACCCTGGGAATTTAGGGCAAAACCAACATATCAAAAATTATTTGTCATAACTGCCGGTGTTTTAATGAACTTATTACTTGCTGTTGCAATTTATTGGGGAATTAATTTTTTCCAAGGTAAAAGAATTTTGGAAACAACCAAAATTGGTGTTGTTCAAGATTCCTCTTTGGCTTATCAAGCAGGCTTTCGTTCCTTCGATAAAATTATTTCAGTTAACGGAACTCCGGTTAGTGATTGGGAAAATTTATTAAATACATTATTAATAAAAAATATTGGGAAAGATGTTGACGTTACAGTTGAAAGAAACGGAGAAAAAATCACTTTTACCGCACCTAAAAAAATTCTGAGCAAAGCAACACAAAAAACAATGTTTTTAACAATCGGCGATACCAAACCTATGATTAATGCTGTGTTTAAAAATTCTCCTGCCGAAAAAGCTGGATTAAAATCAGGAGATATTTTTTTCGAATTAAACAAAGAAAAAGTTTTAAATACAAGTCAAGTAATTAATATTATAACTTCCCATAAAAAAACCGAAATTCCAATAAGGGTAATACGTAAAAACGATACCATTTTAACCGAAGTTAATCCCGGAGTTGAAGGCAAAATAGGTGTTGCTCTTGGTGATGCTTATATTGGACCTATTAAATATAAAGATTACGGATTAGGGGAATCGTTAAATAAAAGTTTTTCAAATATCGGTTTATATACCGTTCTGACTTTCAAAATGTTTAGCAGTGTTATCAAAGGAGATGCAGCTTTGGCCGATAACATTGGAGGTCCGGTTAAAATTGCAAAATACGCCGCTAAATCTGCCGATGCCGGTTTTGTTCCGTTTTTATCCTTCTTGGCTTTGTTAAGTTTAAGTTTAGCAATTATAAACATTTTACCTTTTCCGGTTTTAGACGGTGGACATTTTGTAATTATTTTAATTGAAGGAATTGTTGGAAGAGAACTTCCGGTTAAAGTAAAAATTGCAATTCAAAACATAGGTTTTGTTATTCTATTACTTCTAATGGTTTTTATTGTTTATACCGATATTTCAAGTTTATAAAAACCTGTATAAGTTTGCACATAAAACAAAACCCCGATGTTTTTTCTACTAATCGGGGTTTAACAGATAAATCTTCTTTACAAAAAAACTTAGCTTAACTACTAATTAACTTTAAACATAGAATCTTTTAATCCCGTATTTATTTTTACGGATGTTACTTCCAATTCCAATTTATTTGCTCCTACCGTTTGTGACATTTTGTAAGGAACCATTAGTCCGTTTACCGGTTTATAATCTC
>JALSTL010000118.1 GCA_026983755.1 Melioribacteraceae bacterium
AATACATTTCGGAACAGAAAGAGTTATTAAATCCCCAACCGTAACTTGCATTTTTACCGGCATCACTTAAATCTTGTGTATAAGGAGGATATTCAAATGTGAAAGAATTTTTTTCATCAATTCTTCCGGTTTCATTATTGAATTTCCAATAAGTTAAACCGCCTCTCCAGTATTTTTTAAATGTAGCTTCGTTCAACGGATGATATTTTCTGTCGAATGGAGCAGGATATTGTGCCGCTTCCATTATGTATTCGGAATTGGGTGTAAAGAAACAACCACCGTGATCACTACGATATATAGGATTTTGAACTATTTGTTTTAGTTCCCAGTCTTTTAGATCGATAATATAAATACGAGGGTTTGCTTTATCATTTATTGCCGCCCATTTACCATTATATAAACCGTTGGTTTCCGAATATCCCGGATGGTGAGTATCGCCCCAAAGAATTTCGGCACCATCAATAAAACCATCTTTCATCAGTTCTTTTGTTTCTTTACTATACGCATATCCGTTATAAGGTTGTCTTGTGGCGGTAGGAACATATTTTAACATTCTCATGGAAGGAACAGTGTACATAGGCATATTACCTTCTTGTCCACCGGAATTAAGAGCAACATATTCATCTTTGATTTTATCCGGTGTATATGTTTTAACTGCGGCTAATACATCCTGTGCATTAAGCCCTCTTCTTTTAACAACATCACCGAATGATTCGTTTCCATAAGGAGCTCCGTCACCGGCAGCACCTGAAGAAGATTTTTTGTTTCCACCACAACTTACAATTAATATAGTAGAGAAAGCAAAAATTGCAGCTAATTTTAGCATACCAATTGAAATTTTATTTATCTTTTTCATTTTTTGCCTCCTTCTAATTTCTCTTCTAATAATGTCTTGGCACGTAAACCAACATCGGCTGTTTTAACTTGATATTGCCAATATTGTTCTGCCCATAAGAAAGCATCTTTCCATTTACCCTCTTTAGCATATTTTTCATAATTCTCTTTAGCAAATTTACCTTTATTTAATTGATCAAAAGCATCTTCAACAAGAGCTTTAACATAAGGATATTTAGCATAATTATTTTCTTTTAAGAATTTAACAACACCGCCAATAATATCGCCGGTTTGTTTAATTACTTTTACTTTCTTTTCGTAATTTTTCTTGTATTGAGCCAATTCTTCTTTTGTTAAAGCGACAACTTTTTCTGCTTTACCATGCCAGTTTCTGGGTTTAACAAGAAGAATACCTTCCATTTCAAGGTGAAGTGCCGAACAAAATTCAGTACAATAATATGGAAAAGCTCCTGCACGATCTGCAGTAAATGTTAATGACGCTGTTTTTCCGGGTTCAAAACTACCATGTTTTCCGTAAGTATCAATTGTAAATCCGTGAGTTTCATCTTCTGCACGTTCCAAATTTGTTAAGTGAAACGTTACAACATCTCCTTGATTTACATTAACAATTTCCGGAGTAATGTGAGAACGAATAAGTGTTCCGAAAACATGAACACGATTTCCTTGTCGTTCAATTTTTTCTTGTCCGGCAACTGTTTTAAAGTTTGAAATTTCACCGGTTCTGGTATTAGTTCCAAGTTTGTAACGAATAATAGGTTTAATTGTTGTTCTTAAAACAGCTACGGAACCGTAAAGATTTGCTTGCGGTAAACTCATTGTATAAATATCTTTCATGTTATCCGATGAAATATCAATTAAATGTTGGAAACTGGGTCTTACAGGACCAACATTAGGATAGTTATCATAAAGACCTTCTTTATCAACGGCAACCAAATAATTTGAATGAGGTGATGCGGACATTCCTTGCGGTGTCATTAATTGACCGGGTTTAAATGTTAAAGTCAATTCACCTTCTTTTTTTAATGTGTTGTAATTAAATCTTACAATTTTTTTGCCACTATGATCGGAAGCATAAGTAACACCATCTCTGTAATCAAAAGCTATGTCGCAAATCATTCCTCCCAAATCAAGTTTACCTTTAAGAACACTTGCGGCATCAATTGCGGGAACACCTGCAATGTTTTTAGAAGTTTTACTTAGTGCGGCAGCAACTTTGTCAAAATCAAAAACCATAACTTCTTTACCTGTTACAATAAAATATTTACCGTCAGGGGTTACTTTTACTCTTCTAGCCATTCCCGGTAATTCAATAATAGCAACAGCATTAGCAGCAACTCCGTCTTTTATCGAAATAACATTTGCTTCGTTAACTGTTGTAGAAGCTTTGCCTTCCAATTTCGAATAATCAATTACATAAACGTAATTTT
>JALSTL010000119.1 GCA_026983755.1 Melioribacteraceae bacterium
TTTATTACCGCTTACAACATTTATTATTCTACGCAAACAAGGCAAAATTGTTGATGATGATGCAACAATAAAAGAAGAAAGAACGGTTCCGTATTTATTCGGAATATTTTTTTCGGTTCTTGCAATTGTATTGCTAAATTATTTTAAGGTTTCCGAATCATTAGTTTTACTTTGGATTTCTTATTTTGTTAATAGTATTGTTTTAATATCGGTAAATAAATTTTGGAAAATTAGTGCGCATTCTATGGGAGCGGCAATTCCGTTTGCCGCTTCATTGTTGCTTGGTTCTATATATCCTCTGGTTTTTGCAATTATTTTGCTGCTTGTTGCGTGTGCAAGATACGAATTAAAAGTGCACACAATGCCACAAATTATTGCCGGTGCTTTTGTTGGATTTATTATAACATTTTTATTGTTAAATTTAAGTTGAAGCCGAAAAATTTAATATGGAGTTTTCAATGGATATAAAAAAAATGATACGCGATATTCCCAACTTTCCTAAAGAGGGAATAATTTTTAAAGATATAACAACTTTGTTAAAAGACGGCAAAGGATTTTCGGAAACATTAAATAGACTTTACGAAATTAGTAAGGACAAAAATATAACCAAAGTGCTGGGTATAGAATCTCGCGGATTTATTTTTGGCGGTGCATTAGCTGCAAAACTTGGTGTTGGTTTTGTTCCTATTAGAAAACCGGGTAAACTTCCCGCCGAAAAAATCAGCGAAACTTACCAATTGGAATATGGCAGCGATACAATTGAAATACATAAAGATGCTTTGAACAGCGAAGACAAAGTTTTAATTCACGATGATTTACTTGCTACCGGCGGAACTATGAAAGCCGCTTGTAATTTGGTGGAAAAAACCGGAGCCGGTGTAGAACAAATTTCTTTCATTATAGAACTGGATTTTTTAAATGGAAGGGAATTATTAAAAAATTATGATGTACAATCTCTTATTCATTACGAATGATATTAAAGTGAAACGAACTTTCCCTGCATTATGCTGAGCAAGACGAATATCTGAATTTTTAGTATGTCCGAAAAAGAATCCGCTGTGGTTGATACTTTTAAGAATATATGCATAAAACATTGAAGTAAAAAAAAGTCAAAAAACTTATTAGAAAAATTTATGCAAAAATAAAAGAGCGGAGAGGGCGGGATTCGAACCCGCGGTACCGTGTTAACAGTACGACGGTTTAGCAAACCGTTGGTTTCAGCCACTCACCCACCTCTCCGAAAAAAAGAGTAGCAAAATTTTGAATACGAAATATATACATATTTTAATTAAATTTGAAATAGTTATTTTAAAAGTTTAATACTCAAAACAAAATGGTTGTAATATTAAAATTCGATAATGAAACGGAAAAATATTTTGCTAAATTGTTCAATGAATTAAATATTGAATGTAGAATATCTTTAAAGGAAACGGATATTGCCAAAGCCGGACATATTATTTTGCCGGACACAAATTATTTGCCTGAAGTTATTAAAAAAATTCAATTGATGAATTTATACAGCATTATTAAAATTCTAAAAGTTCCGGTTTTAGGTATTAATAACGGAATGATTTTAATGTGCAACAAAATTAAAAATATACACAAAGCCGGTTTTGGTTTTTATACACTTCAACCGAATACAATAACTCATAAAACCGAGCAATTGGTAAAAGCAAAGATTGAAAACACAAAAAAAGATATTTTGTTAACCGGTATAAAAGAAAAAGAAATAAGAATTTATTCCAAAGAATATTTACCTGCTAATCGTTATTCAACTTCGTTATTAAATGTAAAAGATAAAAAATATTCTTTCTCAATGAAAGACGGTAATCATTTTGCAATTCAAATTGATATGGAAAGGAATAAAAATTTATTTAAGCAAATAATATCGAACTTTGTTGAACTTTAATCAATTATTAAACCAATCTTTAACTTTATCAATTAAAGGAATTTCATTTTTATGATAAAATTCATTCGTGTGAATATCGTAATTGTAATCTTTTCGCCAATCTTCTATATTTTTCGTAATTTCTTTTAAAGCGTTTGTTATTGTATAAAGCTCTTCGTTTGTCATTGTAGGGTGTAAAGACATTCTTACCCAGCCGGGTTTTTCAGATAAATCACCGTGAGAAATTTTTTCGGTAATTCTATGAGAGCGGGTAGGATCAACATGCAGAAGATAATGACCGTATGTTCCGGCACAAGAACAACCTCCTCTTACTTGTACGCCATATCTGTCGTTTAATAATTTAACAATCAAATTATAGTGAATATCTTCTACGTAAAAAGAAATTGCTCCAATACGTTCTTTACTATCATTTGCCAAAATATGAATTTTATCGATTTTGGAAAATTCATCGAAAGTAATGTTTAAAAGTTCTTCTTCGCGAGAAAGAATTTTTTCAGTTGTCATTTCTTCTTTAAGTTTTATGCATAAAGAAGTTCTTATGGCTTGTAAAAAACCGGGTGTACCGCCATCTTCTCTGGCTTCAATATTATCAACATATTTCCTTTCGCCCCAAGGATTTGTCCAATCAACAGTACCTCCGCCGGGATGATCGGGAATTTTACGATTATATAACATTTTGTCAAAAATTAATACACCCGACGTTCCGGGTCCTCCTAAAAATTTATGAGGTGAAAAAAAGATTGCATCAAGTTTTTCTTCGGGGTCTTCCGGATGCATATTTATATTTACGTAAGGAGCCGAAGCGGCAAAATCGACAAAACAAAGTCCGCCGTATCTATGCATCAATTTTGCCATTTTGTGATATTCGGTTTTTATACCGGTAACATTAGAAGCCGCCGTAAAAGAACCTATTTTCCTTGTTCTGTTTTTATATTTTTCCAAAAGTTCTTCCAAATGAGATAAACTAACCAATCCGGTTTCATCCGGTTCAATTACTACAACATCGGCTAAAGTTTCCAACCAAGAAGTTTGGTTGGAATGATGTTCCATGTGAGTTATAAAAACTATAGGCTTTTCATTTTCTTTAAATGTAATGCAATCGTTAAATTGTTCGGGAACTTTAAGTCCTAATATCCTCTGTAGTTTGTTAATAACAGCCGTCATACCGAAACCGGCGGTAATTATTATATCATTATCATTTGCATTTACATGTTTTTTAATTATATAATGTGCTTTATGATATGAATATGTCATTAACTTTCCCGTTATGCTGGATTCCGAATGAGTGTTGCCTATAAAGGGAGCAAAGTTATTTAGCATTCTTTCTTCAATATCTTTGTATAATCTGCCGCTGGCAATCCAATCTGCATAAATAATTTTTTTTTCTCCGTAGGGTGTGTTAAATTTTTGCTCGATTCCTAAAATTTTATTTCTATATTTTAAAAAATATTTTTCAAGTTCTTTCATACGTAATACTCGAATATGATTTTATTAATTCCGATAAACTATGTAATAAAGATAAAAATATATTTGATTTTTTATTTAATTAAAATCTCGGTCTTTTTTTGTAATTTTTACATTCTTAAATATAAAATACAAAAATTCAAGTTTTTATAATGATTCATATTTTGCCTATGTGTTATCAAACATTACTTTTATAGTTTCAATTATAATATTTTAATATTTAACGAATAATTATTTGAATTTCCGGAATATAAATCATTCCCAAAAAATTATTAAAGAAATTTGCTTATGGATATGCATTAAACTATTTTAACAATCGAAATAAAAAATGTTTTAGAAATTAATTTATATTTGTAAATTTACAAATTGTAATATTTAATATTTTTTTCTTAGAGAAAATTTTTATGAGTGTTATTAGAATCAAGAAAGGACTTGACCTTCCTATAAACGGAGAACCTTCCGCAGCAATAGATATAAAAGAAGTTAAAAATGTAGCCATATTGGGCAACGACTATATCGGGTTAAAACCTACCATGCATGTTTCAGCGGGTGATATTGTTAAAAAAGGACAATTATTATTTACCGATAAAAAAATGGAAGGTGTAAAATATACTTCACCCGGAACTGGCAAGGTAGTTGAAATAAATAGAGGTGCAAAAAGAGTTTTCCTTTCGCTTGTTATTGAATTGGAAGGTGATGATGAAATTGTATTCAATAAATATAGCAAAGCAGAGCTTTCATCTTTAGATGGTAGTAAAGTAAAAGAGCAATTAATTGAATCCGGTTTGTGGACATCGTTAAGGGAACGTCCATTTAGTAAAGTAGCCAATCCTAAAATTTCACCTCATTCAATTTTTATTACCGCAATGGATTCAAATCCTTTGGCGCCGTCGATAGAGATTTTATTAAAAGGGAATGAAGAAGATTTTAAAAACGGAGTGATGTTACTATCCAAACTTACCGAAGGTAATATTTATTTGTGTAAAGATGAAGGAATGCAAATTTCTGTTGATAAAATATCAAACTTAAAAATACAAGAGTTTAGCGGCGTTCATCCCAAAGGATTAGTAGGAACACATATACATTTTTTGGACCCAGTAGGAAGATACAAACAAGTTTGGTATATCGGTTTGCAAGACGTTATTTCAATAGGTAAATTATTTACAACAGGAAAAATAGATGTTAGCAGAATAGTTGCATTAGGTGGTTCTGCCGTAAAAGAACCCAGACACATAAAAACAAGAATAGGAGCATCTTTAACCGAGTTATGTAATGATGAACTTAAAGCAAATGATAACAGAATAATTTCTGGTTCTGTTCTTTCGGGACGAAAAGCTGAAAAACCGGAAAATTATTTGGGAAGATTTCATCAACAAATAAGTGTAATACCTGAAAATAACGAAAGAAATTTTTTAGGTTGGGCAATTCCCAAAGCAAATTTATTTTCGGTAAAAAATGTTTTGTTATCTGCGCTAACTCCGGGCAAAAAATTTAATTTTACAACGGCATTAAACGGAGGTAAAAGAGCTATTGTTCCGATAGGCAGTTACGAAAAAGTAATGCCTTTGGATATTCTACCAACATTTTTACTTCGTGCCTTAGCAGTTAACGATGTAGAAGATGCAGAAGCACTTGGTTGTTTGGAATTAGACGAAGAAGATTTGGCTTTGTGTACATTTGTTTGTCCGTCAAAAATTGATCACGGGCAGAACTTAAGAAGGAACTTAATTTTAATTGAAAAGGAAGGATAGTGAAATTTCTTAGAAATATATTAGACAATACGGAAAAAAAGTTTGAAAAAGGAAGCAAACTTGAAAAGTACTATCCGCTTTTTGAAGCAATAGATACTTTTTTATATTCTCCGAAATCCGTAACGGAAAGAGATTCTCACGTAAGAGATGCAATGGATTTAAAAAGAATGATGCTTACGGTTGTTATTGCATTATTTCCAGCAGTTTTAATGGCACTTTATAATACCGGGTACCAAGCAAATTTGGTAATATCAAAAATACCGAATTTTCAGATGACACACTGGCAGCAGTTTTTTGTTAATTGGCTCGGTTTGGGTTTCAATCCTAATTCTTTATTGGGAAATATGGTTCACGGTTTGGCTTATTTTCTACCGGTTTATTTGGTAACCGTTATAGTCGGCGGATTTTGGGAAGTACTTTTTGCAGTGGTTAGAGGTCATGAAATAAACGAAGGATTTTTTGTAACAAGTTTATTATTTCCATTAATTCTTCCGCCTAATATTCCTTATTGGGAAGTTGCCGTTGGTATTTCTTTCGGTGTTGTAATAGGCAAAGAAGTATTCGGCGGTGTGGGAATGAATATCTTGAATCCTGCATTGGTTGCAAGAGCGTTTTTGTTTTTTGCATATCCTGCTGAAATTTCCGGCGATAAAGTTTGGGTAGCTGTTGACGGTATTAGCAAAGCAACACCTTTGGCAAATTTTGCAAGCTCCGCTTCTGCTGTAACCACCGGATGGTGGAATTCTTTTATTGGCTTAATTCCGGGTTCAATGGGCGAAACCTCAACGTTGGCTATTTTAATTGGTGCGGCAATTTTAATAATTACGGGCGTTGGTTCTTGGCGTATTATGTTAAGTGTTGTAATTGGTATGGTGGCAATGTCATTAACATTTAACGCTATAGGAAGTTCTACAAATCCGATGTTTCAAGTAACACCTATTTGGCATTTTGTACTTGGCGGATTTGCTTTCGGTACGGTCTTTATGGCTACGGATCCGGTTTCTGCCGCTATGACAATAAAGGGAAAATACGTCTATGGTTTGCTAATAGGAATCTTGGTGGTTTTGGTCAGGGTAGTTAATCCCGCATTTCCCGAAGGTATGATGTTGGCTATCTTATTCGGAAATATGTTTGCTCCTATTATAGATAAAGTTGTTATCAATGCAAATATTAAAAGGAGACAATTAAGAAATGTCGGATAGTTTTAAAAAAACATTATTGGTGGCTTTTAGTATTTGTTTTATAGCCTCTATTTTGGTTTCTTCAGCGGCGGTAGGCTTAAAACCTTTGCAAGAAAGCAATAAAAAAAACGATTTGCTTAAAAATATTTTAACCGTTGGCGGTTTATATAAAGAAGGTGAAGATATAAACAAAGTTTATGAAAAAAATATTATTCCGGAAATAATTGAATTAAAAACCGGAAATGTTTTGCCTAAAGATAAATACGATAAAATATTAAACACAGAAAATTTTGATATAATTAAAGTTGCCAAAAGTTCAAAATGGGGTACAGAAATATCCGAAGAAAAAGATTTGGCAAGAATTAAAAAAATGCCTAAATATATGATTGTGTACAAAGTGATGAAAAACAATAAAGTGGAAAAATATATTTTACCAATTTACGGTAAAGGACTTTGGTCAACTATGTTTGCTTTTATTTCGCTTGGTAAAGATTTGCATACAATAGAAGGACTTTCCTTTTATGAACAAGGAGAAACACCCGGTTTGGGCGGTGAAGTGGAAAATCCGAAATGGAAAAAAATATGGATTGGAAAACAAGCTTTCGATGAAAAGGGAATTTTGAAAATCAGAGTGATTAAAAGAAAGGTTGATAAGAATAGTCCCGAAGCCAAATATGAAGTTGACGGTTTATCCGGAGCTACTTTAACAACAAGAGGAGTGAACAATTTGGTAAGATTTTGGTTGGGTGATAATGGCTACGGAACATACATTAAAAAATTACGCGGAGAAGTTTTATGAAAAAAAGTTATAAAGAAATTCTTCTTGATCCGATATTTAACGAAAATCCTATAGCTTTACAAATACTTGGTATTTGTTCCGCACTGGCTGTTACATCTAAAATGGAAACAGCTGTTGTTATGGCACTTGCCGTAACATTGGTTACAGGTTTTTCAAATTTCTTTGTTAGCTTAATAAGAAAATTTATACCAAGCAGTATAAGAATATTAGTGGAGATGACAATTATTGCTTCTCTTGTTATAATTGCCGATCAGCTAATTAAAGCCTATGCTTATAATGTTAGCAAAGAGCTTTCGGTTTATGTTGGTTTAATTATTACAAACTGCATAGTAATGGGTAGAGCCGAAGCTTATGCATTAAAAAATCCTCCTATTGAAAGCTTTTTGGATGGTATTGGCAACGGTTTCGGTTATGCGTTTATTTTATTGGTGGTTGGTTTTATTAGAGAACTTTTCGGCTCCGGTAAACTTTTCGGAATTTCCGTTTTACCGTTGGTTAACGACGGAGGATGGTACACCGGAAACGGATTGTTCCTTATGCCTCCAAGTGCATTCTTTTTAATCGGATTAATTATTTGGTTAATCCGTACTTTCAAACCTGAACAGATAGAGGAGAATTAATATAATGTTCGAGCATTATTTAAGTTTATTTGTAAAATCCATTTTTATCGAAAATATGGCTTTGGCATTCTTTTTGGGAATGTGTACTTTTATGGCTATATCGAAAAAAGTAAGTACTGCCGTTGGTTTGGGTATAGCAGTAGTAGTTGTTCAAGCAGTTACTGTTCCGGTAAATAATTTATTATATCAACATGTGCTTAAAGAAGGAGCATTAGCATGGGCGGGTTTGGAAAATGTTGATTTAACTTTTTTAGGACTTATAACATACATTGGAGTTATAGCGGCAATTGTACAAATACTTGAAATGGTTTTGGATAAATTCGTTCCGTCCTTATATAATTCATTGGGAATATTTTTACCTTTAATTACCGTCAACTGTGCAATACTTGGCGGTTCGCTTTTTATGGTGGAACGCGATTATAATTTTGCCGAAAGCGTTGTTTACGGATTCGGTTCGGGTATTGGCTGGGCTTTGGCTATTATTGCTTTGGCGGGTATTAGAGAAAAAATGAAATACAGCAACGTTCCCAAAGGATTGCGCGGTTTGGGAATTACGTTTTTAACCGCCGGTTTGATGGCAATGGCTTTCATGTTATTTTCTGGAATTCAATTGTAAGGATTGCTTTTTATGGAAGGTTTTAGTTTAATAATTTTTGGCGTAATAATGTTTACGCTTATTGTAATTTTGTTGGTTCTTCTTATTCTTTTTGCAAAATCGAAACTTGTTGCTTCCGGTAATGTTAAAATTGAAATCAATGAAGATTCCGAACATACTCTTGAAGTTCCTATTGGCGGGAAATTACTATTTACATTAGCTGATAGTGGTATTTATCTTCCGTCTGCTTGCGGCGGCGGCGGTACTTGCGGTGAATGTAAATGTAAAGTTATTGAAGGCGGTGGGGATGTTTTGCCAACCGAAACAAGTAAGCTATCCAGAAAACAAATTAGAGAACATTACAGATTATCATGTCAAGTGCCCGTAAAAAATAATTTGAAAATTGAAGTGCCTCCGGAAGTTTTTGAAATTAAAAAATGGAATTGCATAGTTAAATCCAATAATAACGTTGCAACGTTTATTAAAGAACTTATTTTAGAATTGCCGGAAGGAGAAAATGTGGATTTCAGAGCCGGCGGTTACATACAAATAGAAGCTCCGCCTCATACTGTTTATTATAAAGATTTTGATATTGACGAACAATATAAAAGTGATTGGGATAAATATAATCTTTGGCGCTATGTTTCCAAAGTGGATGAACCGATTGTAAGAGCTTATTCGATGGCTAACTATCCGGGTGAAAAAGGTATAATTATGTTAAATGTTAGAATTGCTTCTCCGCCTCCCAGAATGCCGGATGTTCCGCCGGGGAAAATGTCGTCTTATATATTTAATCTTAAACCGGGTGATAAGGTTACTATTTCGGGACCGTATGGAGAATTTTTTGCCAGAGATACAGATGCAGAAATGATATTTATTGGCGGTGGTGCCGGTATGGCTCCGATGCGTTCTCATATTTTTGATCAATTGAAAAGACTTAACAGTAAAAGAAAAATTTCTTTCTGGTACGGAGCACGTAGTTTAAGAGAAGCATTTTATATAGAAGATTTTGATGAACTTGCCAAATCGCATGAAAATTTTACTTGGCATCTCGCACTATCGGAACCTTTGCCGGAAGATAATTGGAAAGGTTACACGGGTTTTATTCATCAGGTTCTTTACGATAATTATCTTAAAGATCATCCCGCTCCGGAAGATTGTGAATATTATATGTGTGGTCCGCCAATGATGAATAATGCCGTTATACAAATGTTAGACAATCTTGGTGTTGAAAGAGAAAATATTATGTTTGATGATTTCGGCGGTTAAGTTATAATAATTTTATGCGTAGGAATGAATTACTATGGAAGAACAAAACGAAAGCAACATAAATAAAAATTATAATTCCGGTAATCCTATTTCTCAAGATGACAGATTATGGGCGATGTTTGCTCATCTTTCGGCTTTGGCAGGTTTGCTAATTCCTTTTGGTAATATTTTCGGTCCGTTATTAATATGGATATTAAAAAAAGATACTTCGGAATTTGTTGATAACCAAGGTAAAGAATCGTTAAACTTTCAAATTAGTATTACAATATATACTATAATTTCGATTATTCTTGTCTTGCTTCTTATCGGGATTGTTGTTTTAATTCTAATAGGATTATTTGCTGTTATCATGGTAATAATTGCGGCTATTAATTCTTATGACGGAAAAAATTATAAATATCCCTTAACTATCCGCTTTGTAAAATAGAGTAAATTACCTTACTAAAAAATGTTTTGGATTTTTTTTATTTTATTGTTATAAAATAGTTTACTATAAAAATATCATGTTTGTTCATACAAAAAGTTTTATCATAAAGAAATCTGTTTAAGTTGTTTCACTAAACGGAATTTCAAAACATAGGAAGATTATTTAACCGATTCCTTTTAAGCGAAAAGAACGAATAGAAAACTTTTTGTATTGGGGAAAATGAAAATTCAAAATTTTGTAACCAACAATAAAGATAAAGGAGAGCTTTATGTTAACAGCAGAAGATATATTAAAAACAAAAGACAAAGAAATTATATACGTCCAACCGGAAAACACAGTTGCGGAAGCATTGAAAATTATGCTCGATAATAATATTGGTGCTATCTTGATTAAGGAAGGTGATAAATTTGTTGGTATTTGGACGGAAAGAGATTTAATGCGGAATGTTGTTACCGAAGGGTTTTATTCCAAAACTTCCAAAATTAAAGATTATATGATAACAGACCTAAAAACTACACCGCATACATTTACAATTTACCAGTTGATTGATAAATGTTTGGGCCAAAGACATAGACATCTGCTTATAGAAAAAGAAGGAAAAATT
>JALSTL010000120.1 GCA_026983755.1 Melioribacteraceae bacterium
CATTATATTTACGAACGGTAATAGTATCGTAAACAAAAGTTAAATTATATAATCCTTTAGGAAAATTATTCAATTGCAAAGGAGTAAAACCTACCAAAGAATCGTTAATAAAAACTTTTACCGAATCATGGTCGGAATTAAAAATAAATAAATTTTTATGAATGGTTTTCTGTTGTGGTGATTGCGCCCAATTAAAATTGGCAAGTAAAAAAATATTCAATAAAACTATTGCAAACGGTTTTCTGCTGATTATCATTTCATTCACTTTGCTTGTAATAAAAAATATACGTTATTTCCGAAGTTCATTTTTTAAGATTATCAAACACGGTTTTACGCACATAAACTTTAGTAAAACAGATAACTATTGATTATTAACCAAATATAAAAATTATTGTACGTTGTATACCTTAAAATTGCGTACAATATTTATCAAATTGTTTTATAACAAATACAAATGTTTAAATTTAAATAATAAATATTTTAATAATGATATATTTTAAGCTCGTTTTCTACCGATTTTTACGGTAACTTGAAATTCAATTTCATTATTTTGTGTTACTCTTCCTCTATGTTCAACAACTTCGAACCAAGAAATAGGTTTTTCTTTATGTGCTTCCATTACAACGGAACTAATTGCATCGGAATTGCTTTTGTTTGATATTCCAACTCTTTCTATTATATCAAATGATTTGGTCATTATAAATCCTTTCAAATTGTTAATTATAAAATCAATTTCAATTTAATTATTTTCTTTCGTATCTTAAAATAAATAATTTTTAGATTTTAAAATATGTTTTAATTCTTAAAAAAATAAAAAGTTTATTTTGAAAAAAGAAACAGCACACGAACGTCTTACAAAATACTTAAAAAGCGAAAAACATAGAATTACACCTGAACGTTTTGAAGTTTTGGATTATGCTCTTGAATATAACGGACATTTCGGAGCGGATGATTTGTATGTGTTGATGAAAACCAAAAAGTCCAATATTTCACGTGCTACTGTTTACAATACATTAGAGTTACTTGTAAAGTGCAAACTACTTTCCAAAAGGAATTTTGGTGACGGTTTAACAAGATACGAATCGAATTTTGAACGAAAAAACCACGACCATTTAATTTGTATAAATTGTGGCGAAATTATTGAATTTACTTCTCCCGAAGTTCAAGAGGTTGTTGATAAAATTTGTGATGAATTGGGTTTTGAAAAGGCAGGCTACAGTTTCAATATTTTCGGAAAATGCAAGAAAGGCAGCTCTTGCAAAAATCTAAAGTAACCTAAATGAAAAAAAAATTTACACAAAAATATCCTTTGGTTTGGAAGAAAAATAACTTCTATATAAAAATATTTTGTTCCATCCCGAATATTGCTACCGGAATAATTATTACCACACCCAAAGCTAAATTTATTGTTGACCCGGGAGATGGAATTTTACGCGATTTAAATAAAGATTATTCCCCAGAAGAAATTCTTAATATTTCCGATGTATTTGTTTCACACGGTCATCACGATCACATCGGCGGTGTTTGGTCTTTATTAACTTATCTTTCCGTAATGAAAAAGAAAACGCCACTTACAATTTACTACCCGAAAGGATGTTTGGAAATTGAAAGTATTTATAAAGCTTTTATTGAAGTTTATACTGAAGAACTTACTTACAACATCAGGTTAAAAGAAATTGATAACAGCAAAAGTTTTAAAAGAAAAGAGATAACAATAAAACCATTCAAAGTTAATCACAAAGAACTTTCCGATGATGGCAAAGGAACAATTGCCGTTCCTTCAATTGGTTTTAAGTTTACATACAACGGTAAATCAATATGCTACGGCGGAGATACTGCTTACAGTAATAATTTTGTACAAATGGCACGCGGAAGTGATTTGGCAATTATAGAAGCCGGCGCGGAAGATGAAAAAGAAAGTGAACTTCACATGACCATGAAACAAGCTGTTGAAATAGGCGAAACAGCTAAGGAATATTTTTTGGTACATGTTGCGGAATAAAAGATACAATAAAATTTATAAAGACTGTAAAATAAATTTGAAACTTTCGATGTGGTTTTGAGACAACCTCAATGGTTATCTGTAACAATAAAATATAAAAATTCCGTCGTAAAGATGTGGAGCTCTACTTGAGTTTTGATACAAACTCTCAGTGGTCCTAGACAACAATTAAATTTTTAAAGCTGTTTCGTATTATATATTATTCTTCTTCTTGTATTTTTTTTCTGTATGAGAGCTAACGATTGG
>JALSTL010000121.1 GCA_026983755.1 Melioribacteraceae bacterium
ACAATTATTTTGGAAGCATTTCCCGCAACATGGTCATTTGTAAGAATGTAACCATCGGGAGAAATTATTGCTCCCGAGCCTAATCCTTTAATTTCTCTTTCATAAATTCTATCTCTAAAAAATTGACGCCAAAAAGGATCGGCACTTAACGGGTCTCTGTAATACCGAATTTCGGTAACATTAATTCCAACAATAGCGGGACTAACTTTTTTTACCGTTTCGGTTATTATGTTGTTACGGCTTTTTGTAATTGCGTTATTAATATCTGTTCTTAGGTTAATTGGTATTACGGAACTTTTTTGTGAATCGGTAAGAACTTCTTCTTTTTGTTTTGTATCCGGAGCATTGCTTTTATTTTGATAATAGTAGTAAGCAAAAATTACCGAAACAATTAAAAATGTTATAAAAGATGATAAGAAGATGTATTTTAATTTTTTCATCTTATTAAATTCCTATTTTATGTTTATAATAGTCTTTTATCGGTTCCCAGTGTTTGATTAAAACAATAATCATAGTTAAAGAAATTGTAAAACTTAAAAGCAAATTTGTTTCAGCTTTTGGGAAAGAATATTTATTTACAAATTCCGGAATAGCAAAGGAAACAATAATAATTAACAAAGTAGCAAAAACATTTGCAAAGTGAATATCCTTTTTTAAATATTTAAGTATTAACCAAAAACCAATCCATAAAAATAGCACAACGGGAATGAAAATAGAAGCGGCTCCGGCTGCAGTTGCCAATCCTCTTCCGCCTTTGAATTTTAACCATGGAGAAAAACAATGGGCAAATACAGAAAAGAAAAAAGCCAACGCAATGTAAAAGAAATTATTTCCGAAAAAAAATTTAACCAAAAAAATACTTAGCCAACCTTTGGTAAAATCTATAAGCAATACCGAAAGACCAATCAACTTGGAATTGGAAACTTCGTAAGAATTAAGCGTTCCCACATTACCGGACCCGGCTTTTGTTATATCCAAATTTAAAAATTTTTTTACTATTATATAAGCCGTTGGAATCGAACCTAATAAAAAAGCGATTAATGAACTTAAAAAATAATTCATAGTTGGAAATAAATTTATATCTTTATGTAGAAAAACTGATTTTTTTAATAGTAAAAACTTTGTTATTAAAGCTTAAACTTTTATTTTATTTTTGTAAATATAATCAAAAAGATAATAGCTAATTGCTATAATTGTTCAGAATTAAAAAAAAAGAAATAGTATTAATAAAATTCGGATAGAAAACATTTTAATTGTTTGAAAACTTTAATCTTAATTAATGTACAAACAAAGGGAAATATTTTTTGAAAAAACTTGTTTAATAAACATCTTAAGCGGTTATTTGAAAAACAGGAGAATATTTAATGATAAATTTTATAGGTAATTTTAGTGTAGTACCATCGCTACCGGAAAAACTTGAACCGTTAAGAGAAATTGCATACAATTTATATTGGACTTGGAATAAAGATGCGTATGAATTATTCAGACGGTTAGATAAAGATTTGTGGGAAAGTACAAACCATAATCCGGTTATGGTTTTGGGTAAAATCAGTCAAGAAACATTGGCGGAACTTTCCGAAGATCAAGGTTTTCTATCTCACATGAACAGAGTTTTTTTACAGTTAAACATTTACCTCGAAGAAAAAGCATGGTATCAGAAGAAATACGGTGAAGCTGAAAAACCTTATATAGCATATTTTTCTGCAGAATTTGGTTTGACCGAATGCTTACAAATATATTCCGGCGGACTTGGTGTATTAGCCGGAGATCATTTGAAATCCGCAAGCGATTTAGGTCTTCCTCTTGTTGGTATCGGCTTATGTTACAAAGAAGGATATTTTCAACAATATTTAACCTCGGACGGTTGGCAGCAAGAAAAATATGAGGTGCAAGACTTTTTAAACTTACCGATGACGTTGGTTAAAACGGAGGATGATACACCTTTAAAACTTTCATTGGATTTCCCCGGTCGCCAAATTTATTTCCAGGTATGGAAAATACAAGTTGGTAGAATACCGTTATATCTTTTGGATACGGATATTGCAGAGAATAATGAAGAAGATCAAAACATTACCAGAGCTCTTTATGGAGGTGGAAAAGAAAGACGTATTCAACAAGAAATATTATTAGGTATCGGCGGAATAAGAACTTTACACCAATTAAATATCAATCCTTTAGTTTGCCACATGAACGAAGGACATTCCGCATTTTTAGCATTGGAAAGAATAAGAATTTTAATGCAAAAAGGTTTAACATTTGAACAAGCCAAAGATATAGGAATCTTTTCAAATGTTTTTACCACACATACACCGGTACCGGCAGGTATAGATGTATTCGGAAATGATTTGGTAGAAAAATATTTCGGAAAATATTACCGAGAAGAACTTAAAATAAGTGACAAAGAATTTTACTACTTGGCAACTTTGGATAAGAACAAACCTCCGGCAAACTTTAATATGGCACATCTTGCAATGAATATGGCGGGTTTTGTAAATGGTGTAAGTAAACTGCACGGAGTGGTTTCAAGAAAAATGTGGATGAACGGATTTCCTCAAATTCCTTTTGACGAAATTCCCATAGAATATATTACAAACGGTGTACATACAAGATCTCATCTTTCTGCGGAAATGTATGAATTACTTTCGCGATATATAGGAAAAGATTTTGCATCTTCTTCACCTGAAGTTTGGAAAGATGTAGATGACATTCCAGACGAAGAACTTTGGAATACACATGAAAGAAGGCGAGAAAGATTAATTTCATTTGCCAGAAAAAGATTAAGAAAGCAATTAATAGCTCGAGGTGCTTCATCTTCGGAAATATCTTTTGCTAAGGAAATTTTGAACCCATCGGCATTAACAATAGGTTTTGCAAGAAGATTTGCAACATACAAACGTGCTACTTTAATATTGAAAGATATTGAAAAACTTAAAAAGATTGTAACAAATACAGAAAAACCCGTACAATTTATTTTTGCCGGAAAAGCTCATCCGCAAGATGAAGAAGGTAAAAAACTTATTCGGGAAATTGTTGCAATATCAAAGCAGAACGAATTTAGAAAGAGAATTGTTTTTCTTGAAAATTATGATATGAATGTTGCCAGATACATGGTAGAAGGTTGCGACGTTTGGCTTAACAATCCCAGAAGACCTTTGGAAGCAAGCGGAACTTCGGGTATGAAAATTATTGCTAACGGAGGACTTAATTTTAGCATCCTCGACGGCTGGTGGGATGAAGCTTATCAAATAGATTACGGGTGGAAAATTGGAAACGGAGAAGAATACGAAGATTTGGAATATCAAAATCAAGTGGAATCCAATTTGATTTACGAAACATTGCAGAATGAAATTGTAGATACGTTTTATGATAGAGGCGAAGACCAATTACCCAGAAAATGGATTTTTATGATGAAAGAATCCATGAAAAATTTAGGCCCGATTTTCAATACTAACAGAATGGTAACTCAATATGCAGAAAAGTATTACATGAAAGCTTTGGAACGTAGAAAATATATTATGGAAAATAATTGGCAAGAAGCCAAAAACTTTACACAATGGAAATCAAACCTTTATAAAAACTGGGGAAACATTAAATTTATAAGTATATCCGAAGAAAATGAAAATAGCGAATTGCAAGTAAACGAATCATATAAAATTGTTACCGAAATTGACTTGAGTGATTTAACCCCCGAAGATATTGAAGTGCAAATTTACTACGGCAAAGTTGATGATAAATATGATCCCAAAGCAAATGATTTTGTTGTAATGAAACATCTGCAAACCAACAAAGATGTTAACATACACTTGTTCGAAGGTGAAATTAAATGTTCGGCAACGGGTAATTTCGGTTATACTTTAAGAATATTACCGAAACATAAATTACTTAATAATCCTTTCGAATTAAATTTAATCCATTGGGCTTAATTTTATAAAAAAAAGACGGAAGAAAAGTAAACATAAACAAAAAAATTAATTCGATTATTTTAAGCCAAACTAAATTAACCATAAAAATTTGTGATATACTTTACATTTTTTTTATTTAAATTTTTACTTTTTATTTGCTTGATTTTAAAAAATATTTCTGCATTTTATTACATTGAATAAATTTAACTTTAATAAAATAAACAAATAAATTATACTAAAATAAAATAAGGGAAAGTTTGATGGATTTACTAGAAAAAGTTCAAAAAAAATTAGCCAAAGTTGGAATTATAGGACTTGGTTATGTAGGTCTGCCTTTGGGTTTGGAATTTGCACTAAACGGTTTTGATGTAATGGGGTTTGATGTTGATAAAAGAAAAATACCATTATTGAAGAAAGGCAAAAGCTATATTAAACATATTTCCGAAGATAAAATAAAAAAAGCGGTTAAATCCGGTAAATTTAAAGCCACCACGGATTTCAGTAAATTAAAAGAAGTTGATGCAATAATTATTTGTGTACCAACGCCATTAAATGAACATAGAGAACCGGATATGTCCTATGTAGTAAACACTGCAAAAAACATATCAAAGTACTTACGTAAAGGTCAGCTTGTTACATTGGAATCTACAACATATCCGGGAACAACGGAAGAAATTTTACAACCTCTGTTTGAAAATGCACCTATTGAACAAGGAAAAAGTAAGAAAAAATTTGTGGTCGGAAAAGATTTTTATTTGGCATTTTCTCCCGAAAGGGAAGACCCGAATAATCCGGATTTTAATACTTCAACCATACCGAAAGTAGTTGGCGGAGTTACAAAAAAATGTGTTAAAATTGCAACAACATTATATAACTTTGTAATAATAAAAACAGTTCCCGTATCTTCACCAAAAGTAGCCGAAGCAACCAAACTTGTAGAAAATATCTACCGTTCTGTAAATATTGCATTGGTTAACGAATTAAAAATGGTTTTTGATAGAATGGGTATAGATGTTTGGGAAGTTATACATGCGGCATCAACAAAACCATTCGGTTTTAAAGCATTTTATCCCGGTCCCGGTTTAGGCGGACACTGTATTCCTATCGATCCGTTTTATTTGACATGGAAAGCAAGAGAATATGAAATTAACACAAAGTTTATTGAGCTTGCCGGAGAAATAAATACTTTTATGCCTTATTACGTTGTAGAAAATGCTGCTCGTGTTTTAAACGAAAAGAAAAAAGCTTTAAAAGGAGCCAAAGTACTTTTGCTTGGGGCGGCATACAAAAAAGATATTGATGATATGAGAGAATCACCATCTTTGAGGCTTATTGAATTATTTGAAAGACGAGGTGCCAAATTGGATTATAACGATCCTTATGTCCCGAAATTATTTAAAACAAGAAAATACGATTATAAAAGGGAATCTGTAAAACTAACTGCAAGAAATCTTAAAAAATATGATTTGGTTGTACTTAGTACAGATCATTCGGATTATGATTATAAATTTATTGCTGATAATGCTTCGCTTATTTTAGATACTAGAAACGCATTTGAGAAAGCGGGAATAAAAAGAAAACATATAATAAAATCGTAAAAAAAAACGATTTTAATAAATTTATATAAGCCGAAATAATTTAACTTTTAAATATTTCGGCTTTTTAATTTACAATAATATATTTTGTTACATTAAAACTTTTCTTTCTACCGTCAACTTTGTTGCCAAAGAAAGTAAAAGTCCATTTCCCCGGAACAATTTCAGGGTATCTTAATTCGATAATACGTCCCTTGGGAACCGTTTGCCCACCGTAATTTTGGAAAAGAGCCGTACCGTTCGGTTTTACGAAATTAACTCTATCTAAAGTAATATCTTGATTAAAAGAAAATGAAAATATTAAACGACCGTTCTCTTTTCTGTATGTAAGTACAACAGTTACCGGCGGTGTAATATCTCTCATGTAAATATTTAAGTTAGTGGTATGATTACGTGTAACCAAAACTGTTTTAGTTGTATCAGCAAAATCTTTAAGTTTTAGTGTAACAATATATTGACCGGCTAAAATATTATTAAATGTGAAAGGTGTTTTTTTATTAGTTATATCTCCGTTTAAGAAAATATCGGCACCTGCAGGATCTGAAGTTATTTGTAAATTACCAATTATGTTATAATTTGCAACTAATTCTCTATCCTCTGTAGCTGTAAACGAATAAGTGGAATTTGCGGAAACTATTGTTCCGTTTTCAGTCCAATTTACAAATTTGTATCCCGGGTTAGGCGTGGTTATTAATTTTACGGCATCACCTTGTTTATAATTACCCGTTCCGCTAATTGTACCTGCATTATTTGGATTAGTAGAAGCCGTAATTTTATAGACAGGAATTTTTATTAAATTAATTGTTCCGACATTTGTATTTTGGTCTGCAATAACATTTACGGTAAAAGTTGTATCGTAATAATCTGTAAGAGATAATTTTATGTTATAATTACCGGCTTCAACTTTGGTAATTGTGTTAGGAGTAACCAATCCGGTATTTGTATTGTTAAAAAATATTTTTGCCCCTTGAGGATTTGAATCAATTGTTATGCTTCCTCTTGGTTCATAAACGGTAAGAATAACGGATTTTTGAGTTAATGTGCGTGCCGTAACATTAGCTGTAATAGTAGTATCTCTGTAATTTGCCAAAGATAATGTAGCTTGATGTTGGCCTGCGGAAACCACTAAAGTATCGGGTGTAACTTTTCCCGTTTCATTTCCGTCTAATTTTATTGAAGCTCCTTGAGGTGTGGAAGAAATAAACAATTTACCCGCATCGGAAGATAATATCAGATTGACATTTTTTTCAATATTTTGATTACGTGCAAGTTTAATATTCAAATTTTTATCTTCGTAATATTTAAGTTTTAATAGAAAATTATAATTACCTCTTTGTAAATTTTTAAATACCGCCGGTGTTTTTTTACCTGTATCTTTTCCGTTTAATATTATTGTTGCTCCGGCGGGATGTGAAGAAATTCTAATTATTCCTTTCGGATTTTGTTCTCTTAAGAATATATTTTCATTGTGTTCCGAACCCTCATTTACTTGAATAAAAAAAGTAGTATCTACAAAATTGATTAACTTTAAAGTAAATTCATATTTGCCGCTTAAAAGCTCATTAAATTTGTAAGGTGTTTTTTCTCCGGTTGGTTCACCGTTTTTATAAATATACGCACCGGATGGATTGGAAGTTATATTAACGGTTCCGAAATCCGGGAGTACGTGATTTTCTATACACATTGTAAATAATAGTAGCAGTAATATAGAAAATATTAAATTTTTTTTATTCATTTTCATATAAGTATAAATTTTTCTTATTTAATTTTTCTTATTATAATTCTTCTGTTTTTCATTCTGCCATAAACTGAATTATTACTTGCTATGGGAACCGAATCTCCCATACCAATTGCTCTAAGGTTTTCCGACGGTATTCCTTGCGAAATTAAATATCGTTTAACGGCCAAAGCTTGGCTTCTTGATAATTTTAATGCTTCTGCTGCCGAATTTGCTTTATCAACATGTGCTTCAATATCCCATTGAGAGTAAGGATCCGATTTTATTTTTTCAGCAATTCCATTTAGTTTATTAAATGCGGATGATTTTATTTGAGATGATCCGCTTATAAATATACTTTCTCCTCTAAGTAGAAATCTGGAAGGTATGTTTTTCTTTTCTTCAATTATTTTGGTTTCTTTTTTCTTTTTGGTTTTGGGTTTAATCTTAATAGTTTTTCGTTTTTTAGGTCTGTATTTTTTTTGCGGAATATATGTAGGAACTTCATCCGGACAACCGTCATCGTCTTTGTAACCGTTAAAAATTTCGGCTTCATTGGGACATTTATCATTAACATCCAAGATACCGTCATTATCGTTATCAATATCCGGACATCCGTCTTTATCTTGGAAACCGTCAAAGTCTTCCTTTTTATTCGGACATTTATCAATTACGTCAAGAATACCATCGCCGTCATTATCAACATCCGGACATCCGTCGCTATCTTGGAAACCGTCAAAATCTTCTTTTGCATTCGGGCAGCCGTCTTTAATATCAATGATTCCGTCTTTATCATTATCAATATCCGGACATCCGTCTTCATCTTGGTAACCGTCAAGATCTTCGGCTTCATAAGGACATTTATCAATATTATCGGGTATTCCATCGTTATCGGAATCAATTCTTTTCCATAATGCGTATGAAATTCCTATTCCTGCAGTAACAAAAAAATCGTTATATTTACCCGTTGCAATTGCATCAATGTTATCGTTTAATACTTGATGATACCCCAATTTCAAATCTATAGCTGTATTTTCAGCTATTCTATATTTTAATCCTGTAAAACCTTCAACCTCAATAGAATTATTTTTACCGCCGTTAGTAATATCGTAAAATCTACTTTTAATATTTTTCGTACTGAAATCAAAAAGATAGAAAGAACTACCAACGGAAATAAATGGGAGAACATTCCCCAAAGCGTATGAATAAATTATTTCAAATCCTCCGTTAAAAACTCCGGTGTTAAATTTTTCCGGTAAACCCAAATAATTATTTTTTGCAGTTAAATTTTGAATTCCGCCGTTTAATCCTATTCCGAAAATACTTTTTGAATGAGTCTTGAAATAATAATCCAATTTTACAGACGCAAGCCAACCAAGGTCTGAATTTTCATAATCGCTAAAAGAATAATTTGTTCCGGTTTCAACAGTACCTATAACACTATTGGAAAAAGGATGTAACGATTTCCTTTTTACTTGAGAAAATGAAAATTGTGTTACTAAAAAAATTAGAAAAACCGTATAATGAAGTTTGTTTTGTAACATAATAAAAATAGAATTATAAATATTGAATTATTTTAACAACATAAGTTTACCACTTTTTTTTATGCTTTTATTGGAAAATGTAGAATTGGCACTAAGTAAATATAAATAAATTCCACTTGCCAAGTTATCAGCTTTAAAATGATTAGTATAAACTCCCGCAGGTAAAACAGTACCGTTTAAAATTATTTTCACAACTTGACCTGTAATATCAAAAATAAGTAGTTTAACATACGATTCTTCCGGTAATCCGAATTGAAAACTTGTTGACGGATTAAACGGGTTAGGGTAAGCATTCGTAACAAAATATTTATGCGGTATTACTTGATCAGTATTCTTTTCAACACCGCTGATAAAATCAAAATGTGCTATAAGCTCTGTGTTTTTTAAAACGGTAAAAGTATATTGAGAATCTGATGAAACCACTGTTCCGTTTTCAGTCCAATTTTTAAATTTCCAATTGGGAGATGCTTTGGCAACAACAGTTATTTCTTCATTATAATTTGCAACACCGCAACCGGAAGTAAAGCCACCGTCGGAAGGTTCGACATAACAATTAACTATTAAATCCGCTTTTTTAAAGTTTGCAACAAATGAAGAATCTCCTGTAACAGTAAAAGTATAAGCCGTATCCTTGGAAACCTCATTTCCATGAGATGTCCAATTAACAAATTTCCATTGCGGATTTACTTTGGCAATTATTTTGAAACTTTCTCCATAAAAAGCCGCGCCAGAACCGGAAGTCGTACCCGCTTCAGGAGGTTGTGATATGGCTATAATTGTATAAATATCATGATTGAAATTAGCTGTTAAGTTTGTATCTTTTGTAGCAATAAAACTTATGGTTTTTTTTGTGGAAACGATTTTTCCGCCGGAAGTCCAATTCTCAAATGAGTATCCGTTATTGGCTTCGGCCGTAATGGAAACGGTTTCTTCGTATAAATATTTTCCATCTTGATTTAAACCGGTTATCTTTCCACCTTCGGAAGGGTTAACATCGGTTTTTACGGTATATGTATTCCTTATTGCCATATAATTTTGTTTGGCAGTATCGCTAATGATATTAGTATAGCTTCTATTAACAGGATTAAAAGTAAAACCGGTTTTAGAAGGTGTAACCGTTCCCGACCAACCGTAAGGAACAGTGATAAGATAATTTCCGCTTGTTTCCGAAAGAATACTCTTTTCCGTATTGTCAATCCATGTTAATGTAACATTACCTTCATCAGTATTACCTGAAATTTTATATGAATTTATTAACGCCGTATAATTTTGATTGGTTTTGTTGCTTATAACATTAAGATAAGTTTTATTTGGCGGATTAAAAGAGTAACCGGTTTTAGAAGGCGTAACGGTACCTGACCACCCGTAAGAAACATTAAGCGAATAATTACCTCCGGCATCTGAAATAGTTGTTTTATTAGTTCCGTCATTCCAAGAAAGAGTAGCTCCGGCAACACCGGTATTTCCGGAAATAGCATTTGAATCTAAAGTAGCCGTATAATTTTGATTGGTTTGGTCAGTAGTAACATTAGTATAATTTTTATTTGGCGGATTAAAAGAGTAACCGGTTTTAGAAGGTGTAACGGTACCGGACCACCCGTAAGAAACATTAAGCGAATAATTACCGCTTGCATCGGAAGTGGTAGTTTTATTAGTTCCGTCACTCCAAGAAAGAATAGCACCGGCAACACCGGTATTTCCGGAAATAGCATTTGAATCTA
>JALSTL010000122.1 GCA_026983755.1 Melioribacteraceae bacterium
GCAGATAACATAGGTATATGTGATATGGCGGTTTTTATTGCGCAAATTTAATAAAAATTCACGAACTTTAATTTTACGTAATTGGTTTATTTATAAGCAATTAACCGCCATAGCATGTATACTGTGTTCTGAGTTCGTTTTTATTTTTCATCTCTTTCTATTATATAAACAGTTCCTTTTCCTTTTCCAATACTTGTTATTATTTTCTCTCTTTTCATATATTGAATGTCTTTTTTTATTGTATTTATATTTATTTCTTGAAATTGTTTAGAAATGTCTGAAATTTTTAAAGGTTGATTTTTTTCTATAAAATTTCTAATTTCTTTTTGCCTTTCATTCAAGTATCCACCTTTTGACTTGAAAATATCATATTTCGCATCTAATTTTTCAGTTAATTCATTGAGTTTATCAAAAAAGAGCAAAGTCCATTTTGATATATTTTCATTTTCTTTATTTCTATTTTTTTGTCCTTCCATTAAGGCTTGATAATACTCTTTTTTTGACTTTTCTATTAAATTTTCAAATGATACATATTGAATAAATAAATAATCGTTTTGTAGCAATAAAAGTGTAGTTAACAATCTTGACAGCCTTCCGTTTCCGTCTTGAAACGGATGGATTGATAAAAATTCGTAAATAAAGTTCGCAACAATAATTAATGGGTGAATTTCTCCTTTCTCAAATTGAGTATTTGTCCAAAAAATCAAATTATTCATTTCATACTCAACAAGATGTACTTCGGTTGTGTTGAAAATTACTTTTTGCACACCGTCCGGATAATTGGCGACTACTTTATTTGATAAAGATTTATACTGCCCGCGATGCCTTGTATCTTTATCGCTGTGTTTTAATAAATTTTGATGTAATTGTTTAATATAGTTTTCAGATAATCGAATGTAATCATAGTTTTCATAGATTATTTCTAGAGTGTCGTAATACCCGATAACTTCTTGTTCATCTCGGGTTTTCAGTTCTGTTATCTTGACATTGTCTAACAGTTCTTTTATCTCACTATCTGTAAGTGTTCCGCCTTCAATTCTTGTTGATGAACCAATGCTTTCAATAGTAGCAATTTTCCGAAGTTCTTTCAGATAGATATTTTCTTGTTTTTCAATTGCTTTCCATTTTCCTTTATATTGGTCAATCTGGGCAATTAATTTCAGAACTTTCTGATTAGTTTTGAAATCAAAATTTAATTTATTTATATATTTATCCATATATTATCCAAATTTTATCTAAATGTAAATATACTAATATTATTTAAATATCCAAATATTACCCATATTTTATCTGATGTTTTTTCTAATGACGCAGAACGGGAGTCTGCGCACAAACCCCACTTAACCTCAAAGTTAGCATTTAAAAAGATTTCTTCAATCTAAGCTGCTTTTATTTCAAAAGATCAAATATTCTCTAAGTTGGTTTTGGTGAATAGGCTTTATTCTCTTTCGGTTGTAAATTCAATTTCTCTGCCTTCTGCTCTCTCTTTTCTTACTAATTCTTGTAAATTTTCAGGGATTGAAGATAATGGGACTATCAGTCCGTCAACCACTACCAAATCATTAAAAGGGTTTGTTTCATTCATCTGTTGCGTTGAAAATTCTTTATCAAACATTGTTAGGTTGAATAGTTCTTGCATTTGCCTTGCTTTATTTGAGACAGTCGAATTTTTTGTTCCAAAATAATCACTTATTTGTTTTGCGGTCATATAAGGTTCAAAAGATTTGTCAAACAGAAAGTTAATAGAACCAATCGCATATATAACAGCCGCAGCCCATATTTCAAGTTTCTCTCTTTTAAAAGGAACTTCCCGTTTTCTTCCCATTTTTTTGATTAATTTCTCACATAATTGAAAATAATCATCATCTAATTTCTGAGAACAAAATATTCCTGTCATTTCTAACAGTTTCTTTTCTCTTTCTTTAAGTTCTTTTTTATCCATAATAATATTCTCTTTTTTCTGGTGGAATTTTTCTCACTTCCTTGATGTTTTCAATTATTCTTTCCAAAACAATATGAAAGTCTTTCATTTTTGGTGGATTACCAAAAAACATATCATCAAGGTCAAACTCATCATATTTTCATGTGTTTATAATTCTGTTTTATGCTCAAAATGAGCGATTTATATTTTAGTTGCAAACACCAAGGGTATTAAATTTTCATGTTCAAGCTCTATGGCTTACTGCTGTGTGCTTAGCGTTTGTTGTCAGTTTCATTTTCGGGGTTTCCTAATGT
>JALSTL010000123.1 GCA_026983755.1 Melioribacteraceae bacterium
TATTCGGAAAAATTATCTTTAATGCCGACAAGTATAATTGACAAAAAGAATCTGGAAACAATAAAAGATTTTGCCCTTGAAACAAAAAACATTATAATTGCTTGGGGAAATCCGCCTAAAGGTTTGGCTAAAGAATACAATTTAATTAAAGAAAATGTTTTAAACGTTTTAAGAGAAAATAATAATAATATCTATTATATTCATAAATTATCGGCATTAGGTAATCCAAAACACGGACAAATTTGGGCTTATAAAGATAAAATGCTTAGATATAAATTTTATTGAGAATTAAGCAACACTCTTTTGTTTTTAAAATCCCGATTAAAAATTAAAACAAAAAAGGCCATCTTAAAAGACAGCCTTTTACATTTTTTTAACAAACAAAAGGAATTAGTTTAAAAATATTTTTCTATCAATTAAAGAAGTTTCTGAATTTAGTTTTTTTAATGTTTTGTTTTGTCTTTGTAACAACGTAATTCTAGATTCCAAATTTTTAACATTGGAAGCAAGCGTTCTATTTCTTTCATTCATTACTTTAGCAATCTTTTCCATAGTGGTTTCGATGTTAAAAGGTTTTAAAATATAATCTTTTACTCCAAGTGCCAGAATTTTTTTTAACGATGCTTTTTCATTTACAGCAGAAATAATTATTACCGGAATATCTCGGTGCATTTTTCTAAGTCTTAATTCCTTTAAAAATTCATACCCGTCCATATTGGGCATCATATAGTCCAGCAAAATAAAATCCGGTCTGCTTATCGGCATTAATTTTAGGGCTTCTATTCCGTCTTTGGCTGTGTAAACTTTACAATAAAATTTTCTTTTAAGAATATTTTTTAACAAAATTTGTGTGCCGCTGTTATCTTCAACTAATAAAACATTAAACATTTTATCCCCCTAATGATAAAATAATTTCAGAAATACCTTTTACCGTTTTCTAATAACCACAATAAACTTATAAAAGTTGTTATTAAAAAACCAAAAAATGCTAAAGTAAAATCACCTGTGGTTAGTCTGTGTGAAACAACATAAATTATTGTAGCTAAAAAATCGGATTTTATATTTTGCGATTGTGTTACTATAGTATAATTTATTAACCTCACAAATATTACAAATAATATCGATATAATATAACCTAACAATCCGATTAATGAACTTTTTAATAATAATTTTATAAAACTAAACATGATGCTTACCGATTTTTTTTTGTATTAAAATTACAAACCGCAAATAATAGCAATCAAAATTATTGTCTGTGATAGGCAACACAAAAAAAATTCGATGTATCAAAATATTTGTTTCTTACTGAAGCATAAAAATTCTATCGATTAAATTTCATTGCTTTAAAAAAGAATGCAGAGAAAATTTATTTGAGCAAAAAATAATATCAGAATTTGGGAGAAAGAAAATTAAGATTTGAAAGTTCGGATAAATTTTAGGAGAAAAAATTTAAATGGGAAACTAAAAAGCAAACTATTAACCAAAAAATTTTTAATGTTTTTAAATTTTATTTTAGTTCATAAAAAAATATTTATCGTATAGTTTAATGTTCTTATAGCTGAAAATTTTCCGAATTTCTTTGAGTCATTTTTATACACTTTCTCAAATTTAATTAAAATATTGATAAATACTCTATTAACAAAAACTATAATCCGCCATTATCTTTAATTAAAATTATAATTTTATATGCCCAAAACCCTTTTTAAAAAAATTGTACGATAAAAATTTTTTGAAAAATAATTGGCATACAAGTTGGTAAGTACCTACAAAATAACATTAGCAAAAAGGCTAAGTTTCATTCTTTTATAAATGGGAGTATAATAAAATGGAACTATATTACGAAACATCTTTAACGGCATACATTCTATTACAAGAAGTGGAAAAAGAACTTAATATCAAAGAAACACCGCAAGAATCCAGAAAGAACGGTAATTTCAAAAAAATTCTTAAATATTGTAATAAAATAATTGAAAAAAGATATCCTAACCAAGAACATCAAATTAAACTAAAAACATATATAGAAAATATCTTTTATCAAGACTGATTTAAGTTTAAATAAAAAAAGTTTAAGTGTGTTTCATATCATTGCATTATTATAATAAATAATGCTAATTGCACACTCAAATAAAAACTAAATAATATAATGGATTCACTTTTAAAAAAAATACCGGCAACGGATGTTTCCGGAAATTCAATTGTCAATAAAAAAGAACTATTTTCTTCCGGTTACGAAACTGAATCGGAAAATAAAAAATTCTTTTCCATTGTTTCACATAATATAAAAAATCCGTTTTCAACCTTGCTTGGTTTCACGGAACTTTTATTTGAAGACTTTGATCAACTTGATGATACCGAAAAAAAATTTTATTTAAACGAAATTAAAAAATCCGCTAATTATACGTATCGTTACATCGAAAAATTTTTTGAATGGATTTACTACAAAACGGGTAAAATTAAATTAGAATTTCAGGCAATTAATGTTAATCGAACAATAAATAAAATTGTTGAAACATTTACATCCAACTCTAAAATAATTATCGAAAACAATATTGACAAAAATTTAACTGTTTATGCAGATTTATATTCTTTCGAAAAAATATTTTATAATCTTATAGAAAACGGAATAAAATTTTCCGAACCAAACACCAAAATTGAATTATTCGGCCGAAAATTAAATAACAAAATAGAAATATCGGTAAAAGATAACGGAACGGGTATTTCAAAAAACGACATTAAAAATTTATTCGATATTTCAATTGATCCAACTTTAATCGGTTCAAATAAAAATAAAGGAACGGGTTTAGGTTTAATTTTAACAAAGGAACTAATCATTTTAAATAATGGTATAATAACAGTTGAAAGTTCACCGGGTAAGGGAAGTACTTTTTCCGTTACATTACCCAAAAATTAAAATAATAATAAAATTCGAATATGAATTTACTTACTATTTTCAAAATAAAAGAAATTTCGATAATAAATTTTCGGGTTCTTATTTAATATAACCTAAAGGAGCACCATGGCAAATATAACATTGGAAGAAGCCAACAATTTTGCTTCAAAGTATTTTAAGTTATTAATAGATAGACATATTGAACAAGGATTTTCCGCAAAAGTTATTGAAAAAAAAGAAAGTGCTAAAAACAATAATAATTCAACCTACTATTTGGTTTTTCAAAATGCAGAAAATAAAGTTAAATATTACAAATTAATACCTAGTTAGTTTTAGCAAAATTAATTTGTAAACTTAAAAAAAAGACCGGTATAATTACCGGTCTTTTTGTTTTTAAATTCATATTATGTAATTCATATCACAATATTACCGCCAAAATACAATTTTTTAACTTTCCCTTGATTCAGCTCACAATTTTTTAAATAAATTGCTCTTATTTGAAAATAGAAAATTTTTTTAATAAAGCTGTTTTGAAAATGTGAGGTAATTGTGAAAAAAAATAATTCGCTTGTAATATTGGTATTAATTGTAATTGCCGTTTTTTTTCTTTCTTACAGTAGTTACAATTTAGGCAAAGATGTATCGGATAATAATTTAGGGCCGCTTATGATGGTAATGAACATAGACAGTAATTTTGTAACAACAGGTATATACGAAACATTACCGAACAATATAAAAAAAACCATACAATTTTATATAGCGGATACACCAACGGTAGTAAAAGATGTTAAACTTTATGCCGAAGTTAAATATGCAACTGTTGCCGGCAAACAAGTAAATTTTTCCAAAGGTAAAATATGGAACTTAATAAAACAGGAAAGAATTTTTCAAAGGAAATTAAATACAGAGCCTAAAAAAAACAAAAATCAAAAAGAAAAAGAAAATATTCCGCAAAGCGGAGTTGCAGTGATAATAAACAAATAAATTAAAAATAAATTCACAAAATATGAGGTGTTAAAATGAGAGAGAGCCTATTCAAAAAAACCGGACAAAACGGAGTTCATGTTAGTAAAAACTATAACGAATCCGTATTAACAACAAAATTTACCAGCATTTACGATTCCAACAGCGACAATACCGTAATAATGCTTAATGTAGAGAGAGCAACCGTATATGAAGCTAAAGAATTTATAGAATATGTTTCAAACATTATAAATGATGGTAAAAACCGAATAATTATCGATTTGGAAAATGTATATTTTCTTGATTCGGTATTTTTTGGCGCTATGATTAAATTATTAAAAATTGCCAATAAAGATGGCGGATATATTAGATTAATTGCCGAAAAGAAGAGTAAACCGGAACTATTATCCATAAGTAATTTCGATGGTATTTTTGAACTTTATCCAAATCTTTTTGCCGCTATTTCAGGTAAAAAAGCCGGTTAAAATTTAAAAATAAACTATCTAAACTTAAAATGTTGGAAAATCTTTATCGATTATTCCAAACATCTTAGAAAAAAATTAATTCGTAAAAACTCTGTGCGGATCGGGCGAAATACATATAAAAAATATATGCTCTCTCCTAAAGATAATTTTGTCCGGTCCGTGTTTTTATTACCTTTCTTTTATACAAATCCGCATTATTAGTTTGGTCAATTTTCAATTAAACGTTATATTTGTTTTAATATATATTTATACTTGGTAATTTTTTCCAAAAGCTACAGGTTATTTATAATGTTTAAAAAAGATATTCAGTTAATTACGGATTATAATGCCGAAAAACTAAAAAACTATAGCGGATTGCTCACAATAAGCGATATAAAAAAAAGTGATGTACACAAATCGATATTAAAATATATTTTAGCGGAATTTGAACAACAACTTTACCTCGATAAACAAAAATTAATTCACAATTCCATATTTGAATATAACAACGAAAGAATTAATAATTATTTTGATCTTATCAGTGAAAATATTATAAGAACAAATAAATTTAAATTTGAATATCTAAAAAAAATAATTCAAAATGGTGTAACATTTAATATTCATTTTCTAATTGCACCCAACAAAACATTAACACAATTGGTTTTTGGCGAAACAACTAAAAAACCTATTAGTGAAATAAATTTATCTTTATCACATATTTATTATTACAAACATTTCAGAAAAATAATTACCGCAATTACCGAAAAGAAACATTTGGATAGTATAACCAAAAACGATTTTATAAAATTATTAAAAAAAATAGACGACATATCGAAAGGCTCGCATTTAACCGACATGATAAATACGGCAATAAATTCCATGGCGGATTTTTTCAGCACCGTAACACCAAATCAAATTTCCGTTCAGGCACTTTACCTTTTTTTACAAGGTAAAAAATTACCCGCTCATTACAACACGGTAAAATCGGAATACTTGGATAAAAGTATATCTACCGCCCCTGTTAAAGAAATAAAAGAATTACTTGCCAACATTAAGCACGATGAAACAATAAAAACAATTCCAAATAATAAAGAAGACATTATTGAAGAACTTGAACCCAACAACATTAACAATATAACAGATTTTGCCGAAGATGAACATATTCCCAACGAAGAACTTTTAAGCACCGGGAAAAACATATCGGCCGGTATGGAAAATCTTACATCAAATATTATTTTTGATATGAAAAACTTAACCAAAGATTTTGATATAAATACCGAAAAAGACAAAACTCCAAATAACAGGGAATTTGAAAATATTAAATCCGAAGAAACAACCGGACAAACTCAACAAAACGAAAATGAAAAACCCGAGCCTAAAAATATGTTAAATTCTTTAATTGATATTGATAATTTATTCAATTCCCTATTACCCGAAGATAAACTACCCGACGAAAAAAATAAAATTACCGATACAAATAATTTTTTAGAAAGTTTAAGCAACACGGTAGATTTTCAATTTGATAAATCTACATTAGAACAAACTTTGATTGGTTCGGAAAATATATCGGAAGATGATTTTGAAATGGAATTAATGGAAACCGAAAAACAACCGGAAAAAGAATTACCATTAAAAGAGAGCAACAATTTATTACAAGCTGAAAAAACCGAGGAAAAAATAAAACAAGTTGATGAATATATAAATAAACTTAAGAATAAAACAACATCCGATACCGAAACGGATAAAACCACAAATAACAAAATATTAAAAAACGAAAATAATTCGGAAGAACAATTACCCGAACAAACCCTAAAAGAAGACATTACACTTAGCGAAAACAACAACGAAGAAATTGAAGAAGTATTTACAGATTTATCTTATCTAACAAAAGAAGATATAGACGAAGAACCCACAAAAGAAATAACGGAAACAAAAACCGATAAAAATAAAACAACTGACCCCACCCCCGTAAATACCGAAAACAAAATTCAAAAAGAAACATTGGAAAATAAAGAAAACATTTTTGACAATAACTTGGAAAGTAACATATTAACCAAAACAGAAATAGTTTCGGATAAAAAAGTATTAACACCAGTTTCAACTTTAAAAGAAATAATTGCCAAAGAAAATATGTCTTCAATAATCGAAACGATTTTTGATTATGACATGGAAGACTATCAAAAAATACTAAACAAAATTTCGGAAACTAAAACTTCCCGAAAAGCAATAAACATAATAAACGATTATTGTAAACAAAACTATCTGAATTTAACTAACCCTGAAGTACAAAAATTCAAAGCCATAATTTCCGGCTACTTTAATAAAAAATAATTTAATGTTTATTGATTTTGCCGAAATATTCGTTAAAGCCGGTAACGGTGGAAACGGTGCCGTTGCGTTCAGACGTGAAAAATACGTTCCTAAAGGCGGACCTTCGGGCGGAAACGGAGGGAAAGGCGGAGATGTAATTGTAATGGCAGATTCAAATTTACACACCCTGCTCGATTACAGATATAAAAAAAAATATATAGCCCAAAACGGTGCCAATGGAGCGGCTTCGCTTAAAGACGGAAAAAACGGAAAAGATTTAATAATCAAAGTCCCGGTTGGAACTATTATTAAAAACAAAACAAACGGAAAAATAATTGCGGACTTAAATAAAAATAAAAGTAAATTCATTTTAGCCAAAGGAGGTAAAGGAGGTAAAGGTAACAGTAATTTTGCCAGCCCAACAAATCAAACACCACGCTATGCCGAAGAAGGAAGGGAAGGAGAAGAACTGGAAATATCTTTAGAACTGAAATTAATTGCTGATATCGGTTTGGTTGGTTTCCCAAATGCAGGTAAATCAACTTTAATTTCAAAAATTTCCTCTGCAAAACCTAAAATTGCCGATTATCCTTTTACTACGCTAAAACCTAATCTTGGTATCGTAAAATATAAAGAATACAAAAATTTTACCGTTGCCGATATTCCGGGCATTATCGAAGGTGCTCACCTTGGAAAAGGTTTGGGACATGAATTTTTGAAACACATTGAACGAACAAAACTCCTTCTAATTGTTATAGATATAACTTCCGCCAACATTTTGGAAGATTATAATACACTTTTAAATGAATTAAAATCCTATAGTAATATTTTGGCACAAAAAGAAAAAATTTTAGGACTATCCAAAATAGACCTTGTAACAAACAAAAAACAAAAAATTATAAAAAGGTCTTTAGAACAGAACATTAATCAAAAAATAATTTTATTCTCTGCCGTAACCAATAAAAATATAAACGAATTATTAGATACTTTATGGCACAAAATAAAATAATACTCCACTATTTTTCTATTGAATGAATGGGAAAAATATTTATCATAATTTGTTTTAATAAAAAAATTCGTAGATTCATCCGGTTATGTTACTTGAAGTTAGAATTAATATTATATAATTTTATAATTCTCTAAAAAAAATTTTGGCGGGGTAGCTCAGTTGGTTAGAGCAGTGGAATCATAATCCACGTGTCGGGGGTTCGAATCCCTCCCCCGCTACAAACATTTGAGGAAAATTATGTACACATTTTTAATTACCGTTTCAATCATTATTGCTATTTTATTAATCATTGTTGTTCTTTTACAAGCCAGTAAAGGCGACGGACTTTCCGGCACAATCGGCGGTGGTGTTGGCGGTTTCGGTACCGCATTCGGCGCAAGAAGAACGGCTGATTTCCTAAGTAAAGCCACTTGGTGGTTGGGCGGAAGTTTAATGGTTTTGGCAATTATAATTAATCTTTTCTTTTTACCCGGACAAACAACCAAAGGTGAAAGAGAAAGCATTATTCAAAGTTCCAGTTCGCAAACCGTACCCTCCACACCGGTTTTACCCAAAGAAACCTTACCGAAAGAAAACAAAAATTTACCCGAACCTAACAGCAAAAAATAAAAATTTTAAAAGGCGGAATGTGTAACTAATTTTCCGCCTTTAAATTCCATTTAGAATATTTTTTTTTGACTTTAGAAATATAAAAGTTATTTTGAACTTTAAATTTTTCTTCAATTGTGGAACTTACTTATTATGAACAAAACAAATTTACCCCAAAAAGCTTATGAAAATTCCGAGTTTATCAATTCAGTTAATGCTCGACCACTAAGGATACTTGCTGAATTTTTGGAACCGGAATACCGTTTTAAGAAAAATAATATAGTTGATACAATTGTATTTTTCGGTTCTGCAAGATTACGTTCCCTAAAAGAAGCAAAAAAATTATTAAAGGAATTTAAGAAAACACATAATGTAAATTCGCGAAATTATAAAAAACGATTAAAAGAGTTACAAACTTTGGTTAAAAACTCTCGATATTATGAAGATGCAGTTAAATTATCGGAAAAGCTTACAAATTGGTCTATGCATTTGCCAACAAACGAAGAAAAAAGATTTATTATTTGTAGCGGTGGTGGACCCGGTATAATGGAAGCCGCCAACAAAGGCGCAAAAAAAGCCGGAGGTTATTCTATCGGGTTAAATATAAGTATTCCTTACGAACAATTTGTTAATAAATATGTTAAAAAAGAATTGGCTTTTGAATTTCATTACTTTTTTATGCGTAAATTCTGGTTCGCTTATTTAGCTAAAGCTTTAATTATTTTTCCCGGCGGTTTCGGTACTTTGGATGAATTTATGGAAATTTTAACGCTAATCCAAACAGGTAAAATAAAAAAAGAAATGAAAGTTATTATTTACGATAAAAATTATTGGAATAATATAATTAACTTTCAAGCTTTACTTGATAATGGAATGATAAACAAAAAAGATCTTAAGTTAGTTGACTTTTGCAGCAGTGTTGATGAAATGTTCGAAAAAATTATTGCACATTTCGAAAAATTCTATTTGCATAAAAACGGGAATAAAAAAACCGGTTGAATAACCGGTTTTAATTCTTAGATTTTAAATTCTCTTTATATGCTCGCCGTTTCGCTTTAATTCGTTCCATTCTTTTTTCTACCGATGGCTTTGTAAAAAAAGCTCTTTTTTTATATTCCTTTAAAATGCCGGAACGTTCGTATTTTTTCTTAAATCGTTTTAACGCTCTATCAATATTTTCATTTTCTGAGATGTTTATTCCTACCAATTTTTACCACCTGTTTCTAACTTTATTTAATAAAAAATTATAGCTTTAAATTTACACAATAACATAACTTTTGTCAACACTTATTGTTACCTAAACAATAAACCAAATTTTTTAGTAGCAATAAAACAAAGCGGGAAAGGTATTAAAAAAAATTTATTACTTTAAATAATTAAAAAAATTATGTTATTTTGTCAGGCAAATAATTTATAATTCTCATTAAATTATAAAATAATCACTAATTAGATTTAATATATTTCCTGTATGGGGTTTTTATGGATTTTTCCAATGATTTTTACAGTGAGGATTCAAATTCTTATTTTGATGACGAACAATTAAAATCGAAAGTAAAAGAGTGTAAAAAATATATTACAAGTGGCCAAACAGTTGCTTATTTGGAAAATATAGAAGAAACAATACAACTTTGTTTAGAATACGATTTTGTTGAAGACGGCATATTTTTAGTTGAAGCCGCTCTGGAAATTTCACCTTATAGTTCGGAACTGTGGCATGCAAAAGGAATATTTCACAACAATCAATTTGATTTTGAAGCGGCATATAACTCGTTAGAAAAAGCTCTTTCGTTAAATCCGACGGACGTTGAAGCTATGATAAATAAATCCATTGCAGAAGATAATTTAGGACTTTGGGATAATGCTATTAAATCTTTAGAAGCTGCTTTAAAATTAGAACCTCACAACGAAGAAGCTATTTTTAATTTGGGAATTCTGTATGAAAGAAAAGACGATTATAAAAAAGCTATTCAGTATTTTAATCAAACCGTTGTCTTAGACGAAAAATATACCGATGCATGGTATGAATTGGGTTACTGTTACGAAAGCAATAATCAATTAAAAGAGGCACTGGAAGCGTACGGAAAATTTTTAGAACTGGATCCATACAGTGCCAGCGGAAGATACAATACGGGAATTGTTTATCTTAAACTTGCGGATAATTCCAAAGCGGCTAATTGTTTTGAATTAGCAACGGCGATTAATAATAATTTTACAAATGCATGGTATAATGCCGGTATTGCTTACTTAAATTTAAATAGATTAATTGATGCTAAAAATGCCTTCTTAAAAGCATTTACTTTAGACCCTTTGGATAAAGCAATAGCATTAAATTTAGCTCAAACATACGAAGCCATTGGAGATGACGACTCTGCTATAAAATATTATAATGCAACAATAAATATTAATAAACTTTCCATCGATGCTTATATTGGCAGAGGTAATTGTTTTGCCAGAAAAAATAACTATAATTTGGCTCTTGAAAATTTTGCCATGATTTTGAAAATAAATTTATCTAAAAACACCAAAGTTGTTTCTCATAAAAAAAATAATGAAAAAATTGCAGCTATATTTGATAAAATAAATTATTATTCCGCCCTTACAAATTTATCGGCTGAAGAATTAAATGATTTTGCGAATGCATATTTTGATTTGGGCAATTGGGAAAAAGCGTTGGACGTTTTTAAAAACTCGGTTAAACTAAATGCCGAAAATTCTAGAGCTTATTATGGCAAGGCACTTTGCTTAATTATGTTAAACAAATACCGTGATGCAATAGAAAATTTACTAATTGCTTTTGAATTAAACCCTAATTTGGAAAATGTATTTTTAGAAAAATTTCCCGAATTAGATTCAACTCAATTGTATATTAAAATAACAAGTATGTTATAAAATATAATGCAACTAACCGATCAAATAAATCACGAAACTCAAATTGTGGGAATTATCGGACACCCGTTAAAACATTCCTTTTCACCACAAATGCATAATATGACTTTCGTAAATCAAAAGTTAAATTGTATTTATTTACCTTTTGATATTCCGGTTGCAAATCTTAAAGATGCCCTTAGAAGCTTAATTGTGCTTGGGATTAAAGGCGTTAATGTAACAATTCCTCACAAAGAAAGAATTATCCAATATTTAGATCATGTTTCCGAAGCCGCTTCATCTGTTGGTGCGGTTAATACCATTGTTAATCAGTCCGGACAACTCTACGGTTACAACACCGATGTTGACGGAATAATTGAAACACTTTTGCCATTTAAAAACGAACTTATTAGAAATACCGCAACAATCATAGGAGCCGGCGGTGCTGCAAGAGCCGTATTGTACACCTTGATAAGACATTATAAAATCGGGAAAGTTAATGTAATTAACAGAACCGAAGAAAGAGCCGAATCTTTAAAACAATATTTCAAAGAAAAAATGCATTTTGAAAACATAGATACTTTTGAACTAATGGCAAAAGAAAATTTGGATATCTATAAAGCTTCCAAGTTAATTGTTAATGCAACATCAATCGGCTTATATCCGAATGTTGATGATACTCCTACCGATCTTACCGATTCTTTTAATTCCAATCAAATTGTTTTGGACTTGATATATAATCCCATTAAAACAAAATTTTTAAAACTTGCCGAATCTGGCGGAGCAAAAATTATTAGCGGATTAAAAATGTTTGTTGTGCAAGGTGCAAAATCTTATGAACTTTGGACTGATAAAACAATGGACATCAATAAAACTTTTGAAGAATTAAGTAAAAAAATTTAGATTTGCTTCGTAAATTTTTTAAATCTCTCCATAGCGGTTTTTAATTCATCCATACTTTTGGCATAAGTTAATCTTATATAATTTTCCATTCCAAATGCACTGCCGGGTACCGTAGCCACGTGAGCTTCGTTTAACATATTCAAACAAAACTCTTTGCTTGTTTTTATATTTGAAGACGAACTTAATATTTTTTCTATATTTATAAAAAAATAAAAAGCACCTTCAGGCAAAGTAAACGAAACACCTTGAATATCGTTTAAGTATTCCGCAACAAAATTTCTTCGTTTTTCAAAAATTTCTCTTTGGTCTTCAACACATTGCTGAGAACCGTTAAGAGCCGCAATAGAGGCATATTGAGAAATTGTACATGCATTTGATGTACTATGGCTTTGTATTTTGCCCATACCGGAAATTACTTCTCTTGGGGCACACGCATATCCTAATCTCCAACCGGTCATTGCATAAGCTTTGGATACACCATTAATAATGATTGTATTGTTTTTAATTTTTTCTCCGAAACTCGAAACGCTTGTATATTTCAACGAATCGTAAATTAACTTCTCATAAATTTCATCGGAAAAAATTATTATATTATTTTTTAATGCAACTTCAATTATATCCGATAATTCGGTTTTATTATAAACTGAACCTGTGGGATTGCCCGGGTTACAAAACAATAAAGCTTTGGTTTTTGAAGTGATATTTTCTTCGAATTCTTTTGCGGTTATTTTAAATTTATTTTCAATTTTTGTATTAACAATGTGGGGTTTACCTCCGGCTAATTTAACCATATCTATATAAGAAACAAAATATGGCGCCGGAATTATAACTTCATCTGATGGAGCAATTAGAGTTTGAATGGAATTGTACAAAGCTTGTTTGGCACCAACAGTAACAATTATTTCTTCAGTTGAATAATTAGCATTAAACTCTTTTATAAATTTTTGTTGAATCGCCTTTTTTAATTCCATAATACCGGTGGTTTTTGTATATCTGGTTTTTCCGGTTTCTATTGCTTTAATTCCGGCTTGTTTTATATGTTCGGGTGTTGGTAAATCGGGTTCACCAACAGAAAGATTTATTACATCAATACCACTATTTTGCATTTCTATTGTTTTGGCCGAAACTGCCATTGTTCCGGATAATGTAATATTTTTAATTCTTTCCGTAATCATAAGCTTATGCTCTTTCTTTTATGTTTTGGGAGTTGTAAATATAATAATTTCATTATCAATAATTCTCTGAAATCATATTGAAATTATTATTTTTTTAATAAAAGGAATATTTCCAAAAAGATTTTACAAAACTATACGTTGTAAAAAAGTATGCTTTTATTTGTTTAATATTTTCAATGCTTCTTTTATTAGTTCTTCAATAGATAAAGAAGGATTTTTTTCCAGAATTATTCCGGTGGTTTGCTCGGCTGTTTTTTGTTTGTAACCAAGCCCTAAAAGAGCGGCAATTGCATCATCTTTAACGGCAAATTTTGAAAAACCCGAACCGGATTTGTCTTCGGGAACAACTTTGTAAATTTTATCTTTTAATTCAACAATCATTCTCTCGGCTGTTTTTTTGCCAATACCCGGTATTGAAACCAAACGTGTAATATTATTATTTGTTATCGCATTTCTAAATTCGTTTACTTCTATACCGGATAAAATACTTATGGCAAGTCTTGGCCCAACACCGTTTACTCCTATTAAAATTTCGAACAATTGTTTTTCCGGTAAAGAAAAAAAACCGAATAAATTCAAAGCATCTTCTCTAACGGAAAGATAGGTATATAGAGATATTGTGGAATTTTCTTCGGTTAGTTTTTCAAATGTATTAACTGAAATGTTTACCGAATATCCAACACCGTGCACGTCAAGTAAAACCTGAGTGGGTTTTTTTGTTATTATCTTTCCTGTTAAGTATCCTATCATTGTTAATTAAAGATTATTCTATTATTTTTTCCGGATTATTTTTAACAAAATCTTTCCAACTGTTTTTTGTTTTTGTATAAGGATTGGATTTAACGGCATAACAAAGAGCTGCTGCAAGCGCATCGGTTTCATCGTATTTAAGTTTTTGTTTTTTTAAGTTTAATAATTTAAATATCATATATTGAACTTGTTCTTTTGATGCCGCTCCGTTCCCAACAACAGCTTTTTTAATTTCTCTGGGTGAATATTCCGTAACAACCAAATTATGATTTGCAGCAGCCAACATTGCAATGCCTCGCACATAACCGATTTTCATAGCTGATTGTACATTTTTACCATAGAAAGCAGATTCTATACAAAAAATATCGGGGTTGTTTTTTTTTATAATTTTATTTAATTCCGTATATATAAATTTTAATTTCTCGGATAATTCTTCCGTAGCGGAGGGTTTTATTATTCCGGACGTTTTATATCCGATTGTATTTTTATTTTTGTGTACAATTCCAAAACCGGTTAATATTGTTCCGGGATCAATACCTAATATTATCATTTCAACTTATTATATTTTATTCAACATCAATAAATTCTGCATTAGAGTAAACATTTTGAACATCGTCATTATCTTCAAGGGCATCAATCATTTTAATTAATTTTTCCGATGTTTCTCCGCTTACTTCAACAGTATTTTTTGCTATCCATTGTAAAGAAGCATTTTCAATATCAAGCTTAGCACCGATAAGAGCTTTGCGAACATTTTCAAAATCTTCAATGGCGGTAGTTATTTCAAAAAATTCTTTTTCGGTTTGAATATCTTCGGCTCCGGCTTCTAATACCAACTCCATAATGTCGTCTTCCGTTTTGCCTTGTAACGGTAATGTAATAATGCCTTTTCTATCAAACATCCAAGCAACGGAGCCGGTTTCACCAAGACTACCACCGTGTTTGCTAAAAGAATGTCTAATTTCGGCAACGGTTCTGTTTTTGTTATCGGTAAGGCTTTCTACCAAAACGGCAACACCGCCAGGTCCGTAACCTTCGTATGTAAGTTCAAGATAGTTTGCTCCTTCAACTTCTCCGGTTGCTTTTTTAATTGCACGTTCAATGTTATCCATTGGCATATTTGCCGATTTTGCATTATCAACAGCCAAACGTAAACGTGGATTACCATCTATATCGCCTCCGCCTTGACGTGCTGCAACTGTAATTTCTTTTATAAGTTTAGTAAATATTTTTCCTCGTTTAGCATCTTGAGCCGCTTTTTTTCTTTTTATGGTTGACCACTTTGAGTGACCCGACATATTTAACTCTCCTTATAGAATTTATATACTTGATTTTGGTTTTATTTTATAATCTTTAACACGCAATTGCGGGAATGTTCTTCCGTCTCTAACAATTTTTTCAATTGTAAATACAATATCTACCAAATCTTTTTCTTTTTCAACTTCATAAACAAATTTTCCCAAATTAAATCCTATTGCATCAAAAACTTTTTCTATACCGTTTTGCGAAAATGTTGCAACAAAATGATTGGTACCAACAATTCTTGGTGTTGAAATAACTTTAACATTTTCCGCCATAAAAACCGGTCTCATGTTACCCGGGCCAAAGGGTGCAAACTGGTCTAAAATTCTTACAAATTTCGGTGTAATTTCATGAAAAGATATTTTTGCATCCACTTTTATTTCGGGTACAATTTCATTTTCTTTCATACTTTCTTTTAACACTTTGTTAAAACAGTTTCTAAAAATATCAATTTTATCAATATCAATTTCCAGCCCTGCAGCCGCTTTGTGTCCGCCAAATTGCCTTACATGTTCTTTGCATTGTTCAATTGCTTCATAAATATTAAATCCCGGAATACTTCTGGCGGAACCTTTGGCAACTCCATCGATAGTTGTTAACATAATGGAAGGTTTGTGAAATTTTTCTACCATTCTGGAAGCAACAATACCAACAACACCGGGGTGCCAAGAATCATTATGCAATACAATTCCAAGATTTTCTTTCATATCGTCATCTTGATTAATAAGTTCCAATGCGTGTGAAAAAGTTACTTCGTCAATTTTTCTTCTTTCAAGATTTTCAGATTCTAGTATTTGTGCTAATTTTTTTGCTTCTTCCTCATTTTCACTAACAAAAAGTTCAACAGCTCTAATTGCATCGCCTAATCTGCCAACGGCATTTATTCTTGGTGCAATGGTAAATACAATTTGACCTGCAGATAAATTTCCATGTTGCATTCTGGAAATTTTTATCAGTTCTTTTATTCCCGGTCTAGGATTTTCATTTATAGCTTCAATACCTTTTCTAACAAGAATTCTGTTTTCGTCGGTTAAAGAAACTATATCTGCCGCTGCAGCAATAGCAACCAAATCAAGGTATTTAAAAGCCATTTCCTTTTTACCGAATCTATCTGCAATAGCGCGTACCAGTTTAAAAGCAACACCAGCGCCGGATAGAAATTTAAATGGATATTTGCACCCCGGTTTAATGGGGTCCAAAATTGCATAAGCATTCGGTAAAGAATCTTTCGGTTGATGATGATCACAAATGATTGTTTCCATTCCCATGGTTTTTGCATAATCAATTTCCTCAACTGCAGTAATACCGCAATCTACCGTAATAATTAAATCGGCATTTTGTTTTCTAACGTTATCAATGCCTTCGAACGATAATCCGTATCCGTCCGTTAATCTGTTTGGAATAAAAACAAAAGCATTGGCACTTAATTCTTTTAAAAACATATAAAGAATTGCGGAAGAGCAAGTTCCGTCAACATCATAATCTCCGTATATACATATTTTTTCGTTGTTTGTTATTGCATTTATAACTCTTGTAGCGGCTTTTTCCATATCATCCATAAGATATGGATCGTGTATTTCTTCTATATCCGGACGAAAATATTTTTTAGCTTCAAAAAAATTTGTAACGCCGCGTTGGATTAATAATTCGGCAAGAACGTTAGATATATTCAAACTATCTGCCAAAGCTAAAACAGCATTTTTATCGGAGGGTTCTTTTAATGTCCACTTTTTTTTAAGCATTTTCTCCCATATCCGGAAGAAAGATTAATAATTCAAACCTATAAGCCGAATTCTGTAATTCCGCTTGAAAACGGAACGGCAATTATTTATCTAGGTTTTCAATTACTTGAAAACTCGAGCGGTTTACCCGAAAGTAAAGAACGGACAATTCTCTTACTTAAAAAATAAGTAAAACTTTCTGCTTAACCTTGCACCAAGTGGGGTTTACCCTGATTCCGATATTACCGGAACTCTTTTAACAAGACCATCGGTATTACTACCGATGCGGTAGGCTCTTACCCTGCCTTTTCACCCTTACCCCACAAAAGCGGGGCGGTATTTTTTCTGTGGCACTTTCCGTAACTAATAATTTGCATTATTAGCCCCCGGGCGTTACCCGGCACTTTGTCCTTTGGTGTTCGGACTTTCCTCTACTCGCGTTGTAAAAATCCGAGTAGCAATTGCCCAGCTTGAATCATCAATCTTTCTTCTACTTTTTTAATTAATTTTTTCATTTTCAAATCGGTAACAATATACGAAAAGTTTATATTTTTTTTATAATATTTTTCTTTCAACCCAAATTATGCATTAAAATTTAGAAATTGTTTATAAAAATCTAATATGAAATAAGTTAAAGAGACTTTTTATTTAACCCTTACTAAATGTTATGCTTTAGAATAATTGCTTTATTACAATGGTTTAGAGCTATTCTGTTTTTCTATTGTATAATTCGGGTTCAATATATTTTTTATCTTTATTTTTACTTACTTTTTAACAAAAACAATTTATCCGATGTTCCTTTTAGAAGTTTTATTTCGGTAATCTTTTATGCTTCTATAAGACTTAATTCATTCCCTTTTCTTTAAATCGTTTATACTATTAATTTGTTTTTACTTGTTAACTAAATTTTAATTTTATATGTTTTAATCGGAAAATTTATTCTTCTTATTTAGTTTTAGTCTAAATAAGAATCATCAAGTTTCAATAAAATAGGAAATAATATAAATGAGTGATTTTGAAAAAACCAATGTTGTCTCTTTAGATGTTCGCCCTATAATTCAATCGGGCAACGACCCGTTTAATGAAATTATGGAAAAGATTAAAATCTTAAAAGATGATCAAACCTTGGAAATTATTAATATTTTTGAGCCCATACCTTTAATAAATAAATTAAAATCGATGGGTTATTCTTCTTTTACGGAACGCCCGAACGACGGAACTATCCGCACATATTTCAAAAAAAATTTGTCCGGCACTTTAAATAGAAAAATTTCGGAAATTAAGGAATCCGACAAAGATACTTTTCAAAGAAAATTAGAATCATTCGGAGAAAATATCAGAACCGTTGATGTTAGACATCTTGAAATGCCGGAACCTATGGTTACAATTTTAAAAGAAGTTGAAACTTTAGATGATAAAACCGTTTTATTTGTTCAACATAAAAAAATTCCGCAGTATCTTTTGCCGGAATTACAAGAAAGAAATTTTTCGGTTCTGTATTACAAAATTAATCCTAATAATGTTCAATTATTGATTTTTAGGAAATAATATTTATGGATAACTTAAAGACCGATAATGCTCCTTCTATTTCGGTTGTAAAACCACACTTTATTTTTGCAGCTATAGATTTTTTTGTTTTAGCTATATTAATTGTTTTGGCAAATAAAAATTTATTAAACTCTTATTTCGATGAAAAAATTATTGCCATAACCCATATTGCAGTTTTAGGTTGGGGAACTATGGTTATTATAGGGGCTTTATATCAACTTATTCCAATAATTTTTGAAGTATCTCTTTTTAGTGAAATTCTGGCTAAAATTAATTTTTGGATATTTGCTGTTAGTATTTTTCTTCTCAGTTATTCTTTTTGGATAAACGCTTTTTCCACCCTTTTAATTTATGCTTCCATTATGTTATTAATTTCTTTACTTATGTTTATTACCAATGTTTTGTTAACACATCGTAAGTCGAATAAAAAAAACATTCAAGCAAAATTTATTATTACTTCGATATATTGGTTATTGGCTACGGTAATATTCGGAACATTAATTGCATTTAATTTTCGTTTTCGGTTTTTCCCGGAAACTCATCTGCATTATCTGAAAATTCATGCTCATTTAGGGTTGATAGGTTGGTTTTTATTATTGATTGTTGGAGTTGCTTCCACTTTAATTCCGATGTTTTTTATTTCTCATAACTTGAATGAAAATAAATTGAAATATTCTTTTTACTCGATAAATGCAGGTCTTATAGGTTTAATAATTGATTGGTTTTTGTACAATCAAAATAAACTTGTTTGGATAAATTGGTTTCTTGTTTCTCTTGGAATATTTTTTTTCTTTTCTTATTCTGTAGATTCTTATAAACAACGGTTACGAAAAGTATTAGATGTTGGAATGAAACACACTGTAATTTCCGTATTATCTGTTTTGATTCCGGTTTTAATAAGTTTTATTATTTTAACATTTAATTCCGGAAATTTATTTTTAAAAAGAATTACAACCTACTACGGCTTTTCAATTATATTCGGTTTTATAACATCACTTATATTAGGACAAACATATAAAACATTACCTTTTATAATTTGGCTCGAAAAATATAAACCGTATGTTGGCAAAGTAAAAACACCTATGCCAAAAGATTTATATTCTGAAAAAATTGCCGAGTTTCAGTTGTATTTTTATTTGCTGTCGGTTACGGTTTTAAGTTTGGCTTTATTATTGTCTTCATCTGTTTTAATATCTACCGGCAGCTATTTATTTTTAATAACGGCTGTTTTATATAATTACAATTTATTTAAAATAGTATTGCATAAAACAAACATAAAGGCTTTATAATGGAAAATATCGAAAAAGTAAAAAAGCATATATTGGAAATTCTAAAAAATGTAATGGACCCGGAAGTGGAACTAAACATTGTTGATTTGGGATTAATATATAATTTGGATTATGACGGTGAAAAAAAAGTGAACATTATAATGACATTATCTACCCCAGCTTGTCCGCTTGGAGACGCAATTATAATAAATGTAAAGGAAAGCATAAAAAAACATTACCCTGATTTTGAAGTAAATGTTAATTTGGTTTACGACCCTCCGTGGAATCCGAGTATGATTTCTACCGAAGGGAAAGCGAAATTAGGAATGTAGTTTTGTTGGTACAACAATAATATTACTTTACAGACTACTTATTTTTTTATTTGTTTTTTCGCGAAGTTGTTCCAAAGATTCTTCGCTTAACATGTGGATTGTTTCGTCTCTAATTGCTCCCCATCTTTCGTGAACGGGACATGGGTGTTCGTCGCTACAATTCGGGAAACCCAGTACACACGTAGTAAAAGATTCAAGCCCGTCAATTATTTCAACTATTTCAATCAGTTTAATATCTTTCGGTTCTCTTGCTAAAAAAAAGCCGCCGTTTTTACCTTTTTTAGAACCGATAATTCCACTACGTGTTAATGTTTGCAACATTTTAGAAACAAACTCTTTAGGTACTTTTAACTCTTTAGATACTTCATAAGCATTATAAACATTTTTACCTTTTTTAACAGATAAAAAAAGTACCGCTTGAATAGCCAATTCACATTTTTTCGAAAAGATTACTGTCATATAGAAAAATTTTTTTTCTTAAAAATACAAAAAAAGACATTAAGAATCATTTTCATCAAAGTATTAAAATTTAAAATATTAAGATTTATTATTGGAAAGTAACAATAAGTTATTGTATTCCGAATAAAAAATTTTTATACTTTTCAAAATTCGGTTATATTTTTTCACCGGATTGTTTACCTTCGGTAAGATTATTATAAAATCTTTGTGTCGGATAAGCTAAATCAATATCATCATGTTTTGCAAATTCTTCTAAAATTGCTTCCCAAATTATTTCTTCATTACTTCTTCTTTGACGAACATGACATAAAAATCTTAAAGTTAGCATTACACCGCTATCTTTAACCGATGTATATACAATGGGAGTTAAAGTATTATAAAAAATCATAAATCTTTTGGCAGCTTTTTTAATTTGTTCTTCCGCTTCTTTACTTAAATTTAGTGTTTTGGATTTAATAATTTCGGTAAGTATGTTTTTTGCTTTTTTCCAATTGCTTTCGAAAGTAACCAACACCGGAATTTCATTCCAAATATATTCAAAGCCTACAGTAAAATTAGCTTGCGGTTTTTTAAAGATTGTTCCGTTTGGTACATGAATAATTCTGCCAGTACTTTGATCGGCATCTACCCAATTGCCAATTTCGATTATTGAAAATTGAAAAATCCTTACATCTATTACATCGCCCCTAATATTTCCAATTTCAATTCTATCACCAACGGAAAAAGGTTTTCTTGTTAATATAAAAACCCAACCGGCAAGATTAACCAACAAATCTTGAAACGCAATTGCCAAACCAGCCGAAAGCAATCCGAAATATGTACCTATGGAATCAAACGCTCCGAACCAAATTCGCGTTAGTATTAAAAGTAATATGAATACCGTAATATAAGTTGTAGATTTTTGCCATTGATATCTTACGGAAACATCATCAATTTTTTCCAATACAAATTTTTTAACCGATCTATCAAAAATCCACCAAATTATTATAAAAATCAAACTTGTTAAAAGTTTTGATTGCACTGCTGCACTAATGCCTAAATATTTTTGAAATAATTCGGTCATATTTTACCAATAAAAATTTTTATGTTTTTGAAATTATGTAATAACAAAAATAAATCAATCTCTTGTTAAAACATAATGATAATTAAAAAATTTATTTATTGAATTAAATTTATTAGGTAACATACATTTTTATTATATTAAAAAATAAAATTTTAATTTTCCTCACTAATAAATTTCAGGCCATAAAATGAAAATTTTTTTTATTCTATATATATTCTTGTTATCTTTGATTAGTTTATCAAAAGCACAAAATGCAAATTTATACGTTCCGCTAAATATACAAAAAGCCATAAAAAAAGGTACACGTTCATATAACGGAACTCCGGGACCGAATTACTGGCAAAATCATTCCGACTACAAAATTAAAGCTAAGGTTTTAACCGATAGCAGCTACTTGATTGGTAAAGAAACTATAACTTATTTTAATGATAGCCCAGATACATTAAAAAAAATTGTATTAAGAATTTACCAAGATATTAACAAAAAAAGTGCTTTAAGAGATTGGTATGTTCCTCCGGAAAAATTAAATTCCGGTGTTAAACTTAATTACATTTTAATAAACAAAGATACCATTGATTTAACACCGCAAAGCAAAGAGTTTTTCAGAGGTTCAACAAATGCCGTTATTAAATTAAAAAATAATTTAAATCCCAAAACAAAATTAATAATTAAAGTAAGTTGGCAATTTAAAATACCCGAAACCCTTAAAATACGCATGGGAAGTTACGGCAACGGCAATATGTTTATATCCTATTGGTATCCGCAAGTTGCGGTTTATGATGATATTGACGGTTGGGATATGATTGATTACAAAGGTACGGTAGAATTTTATAACGATTTTTCAAACTACAATGTTGAAATAGACTTACCCAAAGGTTATTTGATTTGGGCTACCGGAGAATTACAAAATGCCAAAGAAAATTTACGAAAAGATATTTACAATAGATACCAACTGGCAAAAAACTCCGATTCGGTTATCAATATTATTACTCAAAAAGATTATAAAAAAGGTAGTGTAACGGCAGAAAATATTTTTAATACATGGAAATTTAAAGCCGAAAATGTAACGGACTTTTCCTTTGCAATAAGCAAAAGTTATAATTGGAGCGGAACAAGTGTTATTGTAGGAAGGGAAAATAAACACAGAGTTCTAACTGATGCGGTTTACAGTGATACGGCATATAACTGGAATAAAGCCCCTGAAATTTCAAAAATTTCCATAAAATACCTTTCTAACAAACTACCCGGTTACGCGTATCCTTATTCTCATATAACTTCTTTCTGCAACGGTTCAAAAGGCGGTGGAATGGAAACACCTATGATGACAAACGATGGAGCACCTAAAAGTAAAATAAGTCTCACCGGTTTACTTTCTCATGAAATATCTCACAGTTACTTCCCTTTTATTATGGGAATAAACGAAAGGAAATATGCATGGATGGACGAAGGCTGGGCATCATATTTCCCTCGAGAAATTGTTGACCATTACATCCCGGGTTATGATTACTGGCAAAACAGAGTAAAAGCTTACCAACTTTTTGCCGGTAATGAAAGTGAACTTCCTCCGATTGTTCCTTCATATAGCAATAAGGGTCGTTACTTTCGAACAGCTTTTTACAACCGGCCTACCAATGCATACAGAGAATTGGAAATTTTATTGGGTAGAAAATTATTTAAAAAAGCATTGCTGGAATATATCAATCGCTGGCACGGAAAACATCCTATCGCTTACGATTTCTTTTTTACTTTTAATAACGTTGCAAACGAAAATTTAACATGGTTTTGGAAACCTTGGTTCTTTGATTTCGGTTATCCGGATTTGACAATTAAAAGCGTAAAACAAATTAACGATGAAATTTTTATTGATATTGCAAAAATCGGTAATATCCCCACAAGAATTTTCTTAACTATAAATTTTATTGACGGTAGTAAAAAAGTAATTAGCAAATCCGTAAGAAGTTGGATAAACAATAAAAACAAAGTAACTATCAAAACAAAAGCAAAGAAAAAAGTAAAAAGTGTAATTATAGGAAACAAACATATACCCGATGCAGTAAAAGAAAATAATATATTTACATTACCGTAATTTTTAAGATTTCATAATTAAAAAATAAGGAGTTTTTAGTGAAAAAAATATCAATATTATTATTAACAATTTTTCTGGTTTTAAGTTGTACGGATAATAAAAAAGCAAATGTTCAACATAAATCAAAAGTTACACTCGAAAAGAAAAACAAATCCGATATTGTTTGGTATTCCAACATAGAAGAAGCTGTAAATATTGCAAAGCAAAAAAACAAACCGATATTATTACAATTCTCCGGTTCCGATTGGTGCAAGTGGTGCATAAGATTAAATAACGAAGTATTACACACCAAAGAATTTTCCAATTATGCAAAAGATAACTTGATACTAGTTAATTTGGATTATCCGCGTTCAATACCGCAAACCGAACAAACCAAAGCTTATAATCAGGAAATGCTGCAAAAGTACGGCATCAGAGGATTTCCCACGGTTTTGCTTTTAGATAAAAACGGAAATGTATTACATCAAACCGGCTACCGTCCTGGCGGACCAATAGAATATATTAAACATATTAAACAAGTTTTGGAAAATTAAACAATATCCCCTTCAGATCCGAAGGGGTTTTGTTTTATTCAAATATAAATATAGATTTAAACCACTTATATTTTAGTTAGGATAATTTTATGGGAGCAATAGTTTATTGGGCTTTAATAAGAATTGTACTTTTGTTGCCTTTACTTTGGATTGCTCTTGATTATGTGGAATATAAATATTGGTGGGCTTTCTTTTCCCTTGCTTTTTATGGAATTGTAATTCAACCTATCATAATTCAATATAAACTATTTAAGGAAAAGAATAAAAAAATTATTTCGGATTCTATTTGTTCTTTCTGTAAACATTTTAACGAATCCGCCATACTATGTTTAAAACACGATGTACATCCAACCGAAGAAGTAATTCCATGCAACGGAATTGATTGGGAACCAAAAGAAACTTAGGTGAAATATTTCAATATAGCATCAAAAAAATAATAAGTCATTATTGCGGTTAATATAATCTTAATAAAGATTGTTAACAAACTGAACACAAAAGATACCAACCCTACCTTAAATGCTTCGGCTTGCGGTTTGCCGGAAAGTAATTCGCCGGTTATTGCCCCTATTAACAAACCGAAAATCATTCCCAACGGAGGGAAAAACAGACCAACTAACATACCAATTATTGCGCCCCAAACACCCAACTTTGAAGCATTATATATTTTGGCACCCATTATTGGCAAAATGTAATCAAGTAAATAAACAATTCCGGTTATAACGGCCATTGTAATTAAAAAATCGTTTTTCAAAATTGTTGGTTTAACAAATTTTAAAAGTAATAATGCTAAAAATCCCAGCGGGGGCCCAGGTAAGGCGGGAATAATACATCCTATAAACCCACTAACCAAAAGAATAACACCCAAAATAATTGCCGCCCCAAAAAACAAATCCATTTTTTTATATTTTATTTAAAGGATATATAAACTTAGTATATTAACAATTAAAATATGCTAAAAGTTTTAACTTTTTTTTACTAAATTTAAAAACAAAAATTACATTAACTTAAAATCGGAGGAAATATATGTCTTTAACAATGAAATACGGACCGGTAATAGATCTTTGTAACAGATACAATATGAAAGATGCGGAAGTTGCCGAAAGAGAAGAAGGATATTTAAAAATATACGGTATTGTAAATACGCAATATGAAAAAAATAAAATTTGGGATAAAATTAAAGAAATTGGAGGAAACGAACCAACCGATATTAAAGCGGATATTAGGATAGAACAAAAAGATTATTATCACATTCACAAAGTTGAAAGCGGCGATACGCTTGGTAAAATCGCAAAAGAATATTTGGGAGAAGCCGGAAAGTATATGGAAATTTTTAATATGAATAAAGACCAACTTTCCAATCCGGATTTAATTAAAGTTGGTCAAGAATTAAAAATTCCTTTTCCCGCATAAACTAAATTTTTAACTATTTTAATATTTATCACATGCCGTTCCTCTTTTTTGAACGGCATTTTATTATAAAAATGATTACTCTAAATTCATTTAAAAACTACACAGAATTTATTAAAAACAATAAAGCATCTTTGGTTTATTTTAGTACGCCGCATTGCAATGTTTGCAAAATATTAAAACCTAAAATAATAAATTTTATTAAATCCGAATTTCCTAATATAAAACTCGGATACGTTAACACAATAGAAGTGAAAGATGCCGCTGCACAAAATAATATTTTTACGGTACCAACAATTTTGTTTTTTTTAGAAGGAAAAGAATTTTTAAGAAAATCGCGTAACATTAGCATTGCGGAATTCAGAAAAGAATTGGAAAGACCTTATTCAATATTTTTTGGATAAAATTTTTTTTACTTTATCTTATACTAAATTTTTTTTATAAAAAATAATTGAAAAATGAAAAAAACCCTAACCGATCCTGCAATAAAATTTTTTATTATTGTTATTGGCTTGGTAGTACTTTTCGGAGTATTAAAGGAATTGCAACATATTGTTGTTCCTTTAATTATTGCTTACTTGTTGGTTTTTATTTTCGAACCTCTTAATACTTTTCTAATCGGTAAAAAACTTCCCAAAAGTTTTACTACAATTATAGATTTATTAATTATAATTGCTTTCTTTTGGGGGCTTTCAAGTTTTATAATAGATTCATTTAGCAGATTGGGAGAAGAATTACCATTCTACGAGCAAAAGTTAAACAACATAGTTCAAAATACGGCGGCTTCTTTTGGAATTACGGATGAAATGTTCAAAGATTTTAACATTGTGGAAATCCTTAAACGAATTGATTACGGAGGTATTGCAAGCGGATTGTTTACCTCTACTTTATCTTTATTTTCTGCGGGCTTTTTTATTCTCTTCTTTTTTATTTTTGTCAGTAGCAGCCATGAACGAATTATAAAAGCAATTAAAAAAAGATATATTAAAAGACAATCGGAAATTTCTTATACGATCGAAAAAAAACAAAATGAAAGTACGAAGGTCGAAAAAGCTACGAACGACCGTAAGAAAAAAATAGAAAAAACTTTTAAAGATATTACCGAACAAATACAAAGATATTTAGCCACCAAGTTTCTTATAAGTTTACTAACTTCCGTTCTTATAGGCTTAGTACTTTGGATTTTTAATATAGATTTTTTAATTGTTTGGGCGGTTTTAACTTTTTTCCTAAACTTTATTCCTAACATCGGCTCTATCATTGCTATTGTTTTACCAACGGTTATGACATTAATCCAATACGAATCGATTGGATATACTTTATTGGTTGCCGGCATTATTACAATTATTCAAAATTTAATAGGTAATATTTTGGAACCGAAAATTCTTGGTAACAAACTTGGTCTTAATCCATTAATAATTCTCCTTTCTTTATTACTCTGGGGTTATGTTTGGGGCATTGCGGGAATGTTTCTATCGGTACCAATAACCGCTGTTATAAAAATTATTATTTCAAATTCCGAATCAAGTAATTTACAATTTATGAGTGATTTAATGGAAAATTAAAATATAATTTTTTTATGTTTTTAACTTTTGTTAATATTTTTTACTAAACTATATTCATAATTTTTATTTATGGAGAGTTATTTATGAATAATTTGAATAAATCCGGTTATTTAACATTTATTATATTATTGCTTTTGGTATTAACAATTCAAAACGGTTGCACGGCAAAAGATTCCGAACCGGGACAAATAAAAAATGAAATTGCACGCAAAATAAATCACACAACTAAAACAGATTCATTCAGTATTTCAATTTCTAACGGCGGCGGATTTACAGGTCTTAAAAACGGATATACACTTAATAACACTGGTTTGGTAAGACGATGGCATCAATTATCTTTAGTAAAAGATACAACTATTTGGGAAATACAAACAGACGGAATTAAAACTAAAGAATTTAATGTTGAACTGAAAAATTCCGGTATTATCAATAAACAATATAATGAAAGAGGGAATACTACATTCCTATTAACATACAAACTGCCCGATACTACTTATAGTTGGAGTTGGACTGTTAAAAACGGCAAACAAAACATACCGCCCGAAATAAAAATTTGGTTCAAAAAATTAACCGATTTTCTAGTTTCCCTTAGAAACAACAAATAATCTTTTTAAAAAAATTCCGGAGATTAGGATGAAAATTAGAAATGTTTTTTTACTATTAATTTTTTCATTCGTTATTTCAAAGCCCATTATACCTCAAACAAATAATAAAAATACAATTAAAGGTTGGGAAAAGAAACAACACATAGTAAAACACTATAATAAAACAATTACAAAAAGTGAAATAAAAAGTATTAGTAATAAACTAAACAAAATCCTATTAAACAATGCACTAAATAAAAAAACGGAAAACAATCAATCTATTATAAAACTATTAATCAAATCCGGAAAACCCTATTTGGTTAATACAAAAAATGAATTACAAGGATTAAAAATTCATTGGTCTAAAAAAAGAAACACGCCTACCAATATATCTGGTTTCGATAAAAATATAAAATTAACGAAAACACAAAACATAAAAGCTTCGGAAACAGCACTTTCATTTATAGAGAAAAATAAAGAATTATTCCGTTTGAAAAATCCTAAACAAGAATTGATTGTTCAAAAAACATTAAAAGATAAACTTGGTAAAACACATGTTAAATTTACACAACAATATAGAGGTATTCCCTTTTGGAATGGTGAAATTGTTGTTCATACAAATCCAAACGGAAATATATATTATATAAATGCGCAATATTACAAAACACCGTTTGGAATTGATTTGAAATACAGAATAAGCAATAAACAAGCTATATTAATAGCAAAACAAAATTTAGAAACAAAAATTCCAATTACAAAACTTGATGCAGAGACAAAAAAATTTCTGCATTACCGCGATATAACCGCAACAAAATATATTTGGTACGATAACAACAATAAAAATCATTTGGTTTGGCATGTTCAAATAAGACCGAATATAAGAGATAATTGGTACTACTTTATAGATGCAAAAACCGGAGAGATATTAGAACATTATAATGCTACAAATTTTGACGGCCCTTTAACAGCTACGGCAACGGATTTAAATGGAATAAAACAAACAATCCACGTTTATAATGATAACGGTAAAAGTTATATGATAGATGCATCAAGAGATATGTGGCAAAACGGTCAAACCGATATTTTAAATGATCCGAAAGGTGCAATATTAACTATTGATGCAAGACAAAAAGATTTAACAAAAGACACAAAACTTTACCACGTTACAACAACCACTTCGGAATGGAACGATCCTGTTTCGGTTTCCGCCCATTATAATGCCGGTATTGTATATGAATATTATAAAAATACACATGGTAGAAATTCTATTGATAATCAAGGAAGCACAATTCTATCCGTAATTCATGTTACCGATAATGGAGAATCTATGGCAAATGCATATTGGAACGGAGCATTTATGATATACGGAGACGGTGGGAACTCGTTTTTGCCTTTGGCAGGTGCATTGGATGTTTCCGGTCATGAGATGACCCACGGAGTTATTCAACACACTGTTGCATTGGAATATAAATTTCAATCCGGTGCGTTAAACGAATCGCTGGCAGATGTATTCGGTGCAATGGTAGATAAAGATAATTGGCTTTTGGGAGAAGACGTAACCAAAACATCTTTTATACCTTCCGGAGCATTACGCAATATGGAAGACCCTCATAACGGAGGAACCAGCATAAACGACCCGGGATGGCAACCGGCTAATATGGACGAATATGTTAACCTAACAATTGACCAAGATAATGGTGGTGTTCATATCAATAGCGGAATCCCAAACCATGCATGTGCTTTAATTGGAAATGCAATAGGTAAAGAAAAAACCGAAAATATTTATTACCGCATTCTTAACGAAAAATATTTAAATACTAAATCTCAATTTATAGATATGAGATTAGCTCTTATTCGTGCCGCTTCCGATTTATACGGAGAAAACTCAACTGAAGTTGATGCGGTTAAACAAGCTTTTGATACCGTTGGAATATTAGACGGAAACGGGACAAAACCTCCGGAAGATTTACCTCCTGTTAATGGAGACGAATGGATTGCCGCAGTTAATGCCGAAAACAACGATAACAGTCTCTTCCTAATAAAACCTGTAATTAACAACAACAATACGGATATAATACAAATATCTACAACCCAAGTTTTTACCAATACCGGAAACCCTATTACCGTTTCGGATAACGGAAAGGTTATCCTTTTTATTGATTCCCATAATTTTATCAGAGCAATAAATTCCGACGGCACTAATGAAACGATTATAAGTAAAGATAGTGTTTGGAAATCTATTTCCCTTTCCCCCGACGGCACAAAATTAGCCGCTACAACTTATTGGGAAGACGGTTTAATTTACGTTTTCGACCTAAACAATTCCGCTAACAGTAAAGAAATTAAACTTTACAATCCTACTACACAAGAAGGTGTAAAAGATAGTGTGGTTAAATATGCCGATGCTCTTGATTGGGATTTATCAAGTAAATTTATTGTGTACGATTCTTTCAATAAAGTTCCTAAAGCCTCAGGAGATATTATTGCCTTTTGGACCGTAAACATTTTAGATGTTGATAATGAAAAAATATACTCCGTATTTCCGCCGCAAGCAGAAGGTGTGAGCATTGGTAATCCTTCATTCGGACAAACAAATGATAATTATCTGATTTATGACAAAATTGATTTTAACAATTCCGTTGACGAAATTTGGGCTGTAAATCTTTTTACGGGAGAAAGTAATTTAATAGAAAATAACGGTTCTTCAATAGGATTTCCAAGATATTCAACAAACGATGAAAAAATAGTATTTCAAAGAATAGATGAGAATAATAAATCTAATTTGCGGCAAATCGATTTGGCGGAAAATAAAATTAGTTCCAACACACAATCCGTAAATTATGTTTCCGGCGGTCAATTACCAATTTGGTTTTCAATTGGCAATAGGCCGGTAAGTGTTGAAAAAAATAAAACAACCGCCGTTTTTAAACTTTATCAAAATTACCCCAATCCTTTTAACCCGGTTACAACAATAAAATATACAATTGCCAATACAAAAAAGTTGAATGCAACGTCTCAACCGGTACAATTAAAAGTTTACAACGTACTTGGCAAAGAGGTTGCAATATTGGTTAATTCAAAACAATCCCCCGGAAACTATGAAGTTAGTTTTGATGCTTCAAATTTAACCAGCGGAATATATATTTATCAACTAACTTCCGGAGGTAATACTCAAATAAGAAAAATGGTTCTATTAAAATAAGGGAATATTTTTCAAACGTAGATAATATTTAATTATATATTTAGTCGGTTTTAGAATTGCAAATTGTTGATTGGTTTTTACAATATATCTTTATCCGAATAATGCCATACCTTTATATATCAAGTAAAAACTCATTCCCAAAAGAAAAACACCTAGTAATTTTATCAAACCGTTCAACCAATCTATTCTAAGTTTTTCTTTGTATTTAATTAAAAAATGAGAAAGAAGATAAAACCATAAATAACTACCAAATCCTACAGTAGCGGCAAATGTTAAACTTAAAATTAATGGTGAAAGAGTTTTTGCCGGTTTTATTGTTTTTTTTGTTTTTAAAAAGTCGTTGTTAAGTTCATCTAATTTTTCAAATTTCTCACCGGTAATTTGTTCAATTGAAGTAACATTTTTATGCATTATAATATCCAATCCACCTGTGTTAAGTCCAACAGACGATGCAAACGAAAGCAATAAAAATGAAGAAGTAAACCATCCTAAAAATAAAGAAGGATTTGAAAAGTTTAATAATAATCCGGTTCTAAATCCGCCTTTGTTTTTCAGTTTATCATTTTCAATTTTTTTTTCTTGAATTTCATTAATTGTAAGTTTTGTTTTAATAATTTTAATTGCTACTAAAAAAAGAAAACCAGAACCAATGATTAAAATATAAGGAATCAAATGTTGATAATAGGCAAATAATGAAGTGAGACCGAAAACCGCAATAAAAACATATAAAAACTCTACAACAGCACCTCCCATTGCCGTTCTTAAGCAAAACCTAAGTTTTCCTTTTAAAGCATTAGAAGTTATAAGAATGCTTATAGGTCCGGCTATAGGAACCGAAAAGAAAAATCCGGCTAATAGACCCAGTGTAAATATTACAAAAAAACTTTCCGTCATAATTTTATATTTGAAGAATTATAAACACTAATCAATTTCGGTACCGCATCTTTTTTTTAAGTATTTGTAAGTTGCTATTTGTGATTGAACAGGTTTTTGATTTTTTATTTTTCTATAATGATTTTTATCATAGCGGTCAATAATTCTTGCTTTAACATTATCTTTCAATTGGATGTTTATAATATCCAGAATTTGTTCTTTAATTTTTTCATTATAAATTGGAGTAATAACTTCAATACGCCGGCTTAAATTTCTTTTCATCCAATCTGCCGAACCTATAAATACTTTTGGAAAACCGCTATTGTGGAAAATAAAAACTCTTGAATGTTCTAGGAATCTATCAACAATACTAATTGCTTTTATGTTTTCGCTTTGTCCTGCAATTTTAGGTACCAAACAACAAATACCTCTTACAATCAATTCTATTTTTACACCGGCATTGCTGGCTTCGTAAAGTTTGGAAATCATTTTTCTATCTTCCAAACTATTTAACTTTAAAATAATTTTTGCTTCTTTACCTTTTTTTGCGGCTTCTATTTCTTTTTCTATTAATTTTACAAATGTTTTACGCATATTAAATTGTGCAACCAAGAGATGTTTGAATTTCGGTTCTTTTATTTTATCGGAAAGGAAATCGAAAACCGTTTTAACTTCTTTGGTTAATCGAGTATCCGAAGTGAACAAACCGAAATCGGAATAAAGCTGAGCCGTTTTTTCGTTAAAATTTCCGGTACCTAAATAGCAGTAGCTTTTTTCTTTATTGTTTTCTTTTCGGATAACCAAGGCTAATTTTGAATGTACTTTTAACCCGGGCAAGCTATACAAAACTTTTATACCTTGCTGTTTCATTTCTTCTGCCCAAAGTATATTGGATTCTTCATCGAATCTGGCTTTTAGTTCTACAAAAGCAACAACTTTCTTTTTATTTTTTACCGCTCTAACCAAGTACTTAATTATTTGGGAATGTTTGGCTACTCTGTATTGCGTAATATATATTGATGTAACTTTCGGATCTGTTGCCGCCAATCTAAAAAATTCCAATACGTAATCGAATGTTTGATAGGGAAAATTAAGTAGGAAATCTTCTTCTTTAATTGCAGTAAAAATATTTGGATAACTATCTAATTTTTTATGGTGTAAAGGAAATAAAGGTTCGTTTAACAAATCGTCTCTGTTAGGATTTGGAAATGAAAAAAAATCATGAAAGTTATGGTATTTTGCACCCGGCACCAAGTCGTTACTAGGAATTTGAAAAGTTTCTTTTAGCATTTTTAAAAAACTGTTTGGCATATCCGCATCATACAAAAATCGAGATGGAGCACCTATGTTCCGTTTTGCCAAACTCTTTCTTATTTTTTCCAGAAGGTTTCCGCTAAATTCATCTTCTATATAAAGTTCCGCATCTCTGGTTAGTTTAATAGAGTATGAAGAAACAACATCATATCCTAAAAATATTTTATCCAAGTGAAGTCTTATTATATCGTCTAAAAAAATATAATAATGTTTCTTTTTGTTACTTGGCAAACTTATAAAACGAGGTAAATGGTTGCTTGGTATTTCTACAATTGCATATTTAAATTGTGTTCTGCTACCGGATTTTGAACCTTTGGGTTTTAGTTTTACGGCCAAATACGGTCGTCTGTTTCTAAGAAAAGGAATGATTTTCTTTTTTAGTAAAAGTATTGGTTGCACTTGCGGTATTACGCTTTCCAAAAAGAATGATTTTATAAATTCCTTTTGATATTCGGCCGTTTCGGTTTCGTCTATTAAGTAAATATTGTTTTCTTTTAGTTCCGGTATAATTTGATTTTGGAAAATATCGGTAAATTCATTTTGCTGATAACTTACAATTTTTAATACTTTCTTTAAAATCATCGACGGATCATAATCCAAAGCTTTTTGTGCTTTTTTACTTATGGCAACCAAACTTCTTAAACCCGCAACTCTAACACGAAAAAATTCATCAAGATTTGATGAATAGATGGCTAAAAATTTTATCCTTTCGTAAAGCGGCACGCTATGATCTTTGGCTTCTTGAAGAACTCTATAATTAAATGCCAACCAACTTATTTCTCGGTTTTTATATTTATATACTTTCATAAAATTATCTGTATTTTTTTGGATATTCAAAATAAAGCAACGTACCGGAATTTGCTGTGATTTCAACCCAACTGTTTACATCGAAAGTTATATGTACAAAACTGCAAGTTGGCATATTAACATTAAAACTATTGCAAAGATAATGCGATAGAAGAGTAAAACCCGGATTATGACCGAACATCATTATATGTTTGTAATTTTCGGGAAACGAAGAAATTATTTTTAATAAATTAGATACGGATGCTTCATAAATATTTTTTTTTATTATAATTTTTTCTTCGGGATAGTTTATTTCTTTTATAATAATTTTTGCAGTTAATAATGCTCTTGCTGCCGGACTTGAATAAACAGCATCCGGAAAAATTTTTTTTTCTTTTAACACATTTCCCATAAACGGAGCATCGCGTTTCCCTCTTTCATTTAAAGGTCTTTCTATATCTTTTAATTCCGGATTCTTCCAGCTCGATTTTGCATGCCTTACTATTGTTAATTTTTTCATTCATTTATTTTTATAAATTATTCTTTTTTATTAATGTATTTATCGGATTTTTATAAAAATCGGTATTAATTTTGTTCCGATAAGCTACTTAGTTTTGTTAGTCTTTTGTAAAATTTTTTATCAGATTTTTAAAAACATGTTCATATATTTTACTGTTCATATTTTATAAGAGCTTGAATTTTAGAATATAAATATATGTAAAAATGAACTTGCATTATGCCGTTTGGATTATTTTTTCGAAAAAATATGCGGCAGTTCAAATAATATTTTATTGTTATTTACATTTGTAAAAAAAGCCTATGAAAACAAAACCCGAATATTGGTACAAACAATCGGCCGTAATTCCATACAGAATAAAAAATAACAACTTGGAAATACTGGTTATTACTTCACGTAGAAAAAAACATTGGATAATTCCAAAAGGAATAATTGAAAAAACTCTTTCGCCTAGTGAATCTGCCGTGAAAGAAGTTTTGGAAGAAGCGGGAGTTACGCTAAAAAACAACGAATTATTTGTAGGAACTTACAAATATAAAAAATGGGGCGGAAAGTGTGATGTAAAAGTTTTTGCTATGGAAGTTGAAAATATGTTACAAAACTGGAATGAAAACTTCAGAGATAGAAAATGGATTAGTTCCAATGAAATTGATAAGTTTATTGATAATAAAAAATTGCTTAAGGTAATTATTAAATTTATTAACTTTCATAATAATTTTAAAAATGTAAACGGATAATTAAATGAAAAAAATATTCTTTTTATTTTCAATTTTATTAACTACAGGTATTTTTGCACAAAAAACATTCCCCGAAATTATTTCTTCCGAACGAACTTTTAATCTTAAAAATATTAAGCAAAACAAAATAATAAAACATGATTTTTTTATTAAAAACATAGGAACTGCCGTTTTAAAAATTAAAGACGTAAAAACTTCTTGCGAATGTACCGCAGTTCAACCTCTTAAAAAAATAATAGAACCGGGAGATTCCGTAAAAATTACCGCTGAATTTAATACTATAAATAAGATAGGTTTTCAAAGACATCATGTTTATATTTTTAGTAACGACCCGAAAAATCCGGAATACAGATTAACATTAACCGGCAACGTAATTTTATCAAAAGAAGAGGAACAAAATTTGCCAAAAATAAAATTACCTTATTCTGTTTATGATTTTGGAAATGTTAAACAAGGTAAGATTTTAAAACATTTTATTGAAATTAAAAATGTTGGAAAAGAAACATTAAAAATCAAAAAGATAAAAACAGGTTGTAAATTTTTAAAACTTAAATTAAAAAAGAAAAAATTAAAATATAATAAAACGTCAAAGCTTAAATTAAAATTAAACACAAAAAATTTAAGCGGAAAACAATCCTGCATTGTAACAATAAAATCCAACGACCCGAGAACTCGCGTTGCTATAATTACAATTACGGCAAACGTAATAAAATAGGGCAACAAACAAATATAAAATTTACCGATTTTACTTAAGTTATATTTTTAAGTAATTTCAAATATTCCAAATTAACGGTTATTTTATTGGAATTATCGGTATTGTGCAAAGGAAAATTTTGCGGTTTTAATTTTGATAACAAATCATTCAAAGCGTTAAAGATATTTTGATTAGGAAATTCATAGTCTCGTAAATGATGAATAAGTTTTAAGGTTTTAAAACCATCCATCCATAATTTTTTTTGCTTTATTAATTGTTTATTTGTTTTACCGTTTTCCAGAATTTTATTCCAAGTGGTTTCAAATTTATTTTGAATTAAAAAATTATATAATCCTTTGTTAATTAGTTTTGCTTCGGTCAAATATTTTTCGGAAGTTAAATTTTCCTTTTGAAAAACATCCAACCAATTTTTTAATACGTAGAAAGATTTAGCAGAGTATATGTAATAATTATTTGGATTTTTAATAATTAAACTTTTTATTTTTTGACCCGTACCGAACGGAACTCTGCTTGAAATTCTTGATGAAGGATATACCGTAGCATTTTTTATTCTTTTTATATTAACGGTTTTAGCAAGCTTTTGTAAAAAATAAAAGTCTTCTCCGGCTTTGCGCTTATTCATTCCGCCTATTTTTATATAACTTTCGTAATCACAAACTATTGTGGAACCTATTGTATAAAAAGCATAAGGAGATTTTGCGTAGGTTAAACCAAGCATATAATAGCGTAAAAATATTTCGTAATTAATAATTGCAATTTTTTGCTTCGGATTATCGGGTAGTTTATGTTCGAAATTTACAATTGCGGCAGAAATATTTTTCGTATTGAATTCCGTTATAACGGTTTTCAAATAATTTTCGGAAACAGTACAATCGGCATCTAGGGAAATTAATATTTTTTTTTCTTTATTGGAATAATTGAATTTTTTTAAGGCTAAATCCATTCCAATTTTTCTGGCATATCCAACACCGCCGTTTTTTTCCGGAAGTTCTTTATTTTCGGTAGCCGCATCAATTATTCCGATATGCGGTAGCGTTCCGGTTGAAGTATAATTTTTTAAAAATCGAATTGACTTTAGATTATCGTTTTTTATATGTGAACCCTCATATTTTAAATTGTTTATTACAAAAACCAATAATGTATTTTGTAAGTAGCGAGGTTCATTTTTCTTTATTGATATTAATAATTTTTTAATGTTTTCAAATTCTTGAATTGCAGGTATTACAATTATGTTATTAAAAAGTTTATCCGTATTACATTCAAGTTTCCAATTGTAAAAATTTTGCTTGGATAAATATTTTTTTACAGCTTGCGGTAAATACATAAATTTTAAATAATTTAATATTTAAGAAACGATTTTATTAAATATTCGGCTTTGTTTATTTCATTGTTTTTAATCCAATTTATTTTTATCCCTTCTCTTTCCATTTTTCTAAACCAAGTCATTTGGCGTTTCGAAAAATTTATTATTGCGCTAGTTAATTTTTGATACATATCGTTGTAGTTAATCTCTTTTTGTAAATATAAACTTATAAATTTATATTCCAGACCGAAAAATTTGAGTTTTTCGTGCGTTATACCTTGTGCCAAAAGTGTTTCAACTTCTTTAATCATTCCTTCTTTTAATCTTATTTTTAATCTTTCTTTTATTTTCTTTTTTATTATTTCTCTGTTATCGGTAATTCCAATAACCAAGTAATTAATTTCCAAATGTTTATTTTTATAATTTTTTGATTCCGCAACTAAAATTGCTTTAATTATTCTTTCTCTTTCAATTAAATCTGTAGTGTTATGTTGTGTGGGTTTTAGTTTAAGCAAAATATTTTTTAATTCCGCATTCGAAAGTGATTGTAAAAAATCAGCTCTTTCGGAATAAAAATTTACCGGAGAAATTTTGTATTGTTGCAGAACGGAATTTAAGTAAAGAGCCGAACCGCCTACAAGAAAAGGAACTTTGCCTTTCTTTGTTATTTTGTTAAATGCTTTGTTAAAATATTTTTGAAATAGGAAAAGATTGAATTCTTTTTTCGGAGAGATAATATCAATTAAGTGGACGGGTATTTTTTTATTATTAACAAAATAATCTTTATAATCTTTCCCTGTACCGATATCCATTCCTTTATAAACTTGACGAGAATCGGCAGAGATAATTTCTCCGTTAAAACGGAAAGCCAATTCTGCAGCAAGTTTCGTTTTACCTACTGCAGTTGGGCCTAAAATTGTAATAAGTTTGTTTTCTAAATTCACATAGTAAATTTAGTGAATAGGAAGCTTAATAATTACTATTGTTCCTTTATTTTTTTCGCTTTTTATTTCTATTGTTCCTTCGTGGTCTTCAATTATTTTTTTAGCAATTGATAAACCTAGTCCGGAATTTTTTACTTTGTTTTTTGTCCAAAAAGGTTCAAAAACTTTGTTTAAGTCATCTTTGGCAATTCCAATTCCATTATCATCAAAGCTTATATTAATTTTATCATCCACAACATTGGTCGAAATGGAAATTACTCCGCCGTCTTTATATGCTTCGCAAGCATTTTTAACAATATTGTAATAAGCTTGATAAAATTCTTTCAAGTCTATAAATACATTAACGTCTTCATCAAGGTTGTATTCTATTTTGCAATTGTGTAAAGATAATAGTTGGTTTATTTCGGCAGCATAGTTATGTAAGGTATTATTAAGACTAACATTTTGTCTTCTTAAAATAATTGTACCTTCGGTATATTCGGAAGTTGTTGAAACTCTATTGGCAACGTAATTAAGTTTTTCGACAAGCATATCAACAATTTGTTTGATTTCAAAAGGTAATTCTTTGTTTGCCAAATGCTCAACATATCTTTTACTTGTTAGAATCGGTTTTTTTATATCGTGAGCTAAAAAGTTACCCATTTTATCAAGCGACATTGATCTTTCGGCTTTCAACAAGCGTTCAACAAGAGAAGAGTTTTCTAAAACGGCGGCAATGTTAAGTGAAATTGCATCGAGATATTTTTCTTCTTCAAAAGTAAATTTTCCTTTGATGCTGTTTAGTAATTGCAATACTGCAATAATTTCATTTTGTTTGTTTCTAATAGGAAAACAAAGCATGTTTTTTGTATCGTAACCGGTAATTTCATCAAATTTTGCTTGGAAGCGTTCGTCGTTTTTTACATCTTCGATATTAAGTGTTCCACCGTTTTGGGCAACCCAGCCGGCAATTCCTTCTCCAATTTTTAATCTTATTTCATTTATTTCGTCGGCAATTAATACTTTAGACCAAATTTCGTTTGAATTTTTATCTACGATATATAATGTTCCTCTATCTGCATTAGTTAAATTAATAGCAACATTAACAATGTTTTTTAAAACATCATCCGTTTTAATATTGGAATTTAGTAATTGCAGAGATTTTATTATTAAATCGAATTGTTCTTTATTCATAAAAAATTCTTTTTCATTAATTTTTTCAATTACTTTAGCATCGTTAATTTTCTTTTCTTCTTGTATAAATTCTTTAATACTTATTTCATCAACTTCTTCTTTTAACGTTTCTTCCAATTCAAAGTCCTCCAATTCGTTGTTATCAAATTCCGTTATATTGTTGATTATGGTTTCTTCTTGTTGTTCTATAGAATTTATAATTTCATCTATATCGTTATCCCAAATTGCATCTTCATAATATGTATCGTCTATTTCAAAATCATCAAGTGTATCATCGGAATAATCAAATTTATTCGATTTTTTTTGTTTTTTATTAAATTGTTTTAAGTTTTCTTCAATTGTTTTATCTTGTTGAATTAAAAAATCGATTTCTTCTTTGGTTAATTCGATCAGATAAGAATCCAATAACGAAACCGTTGTTGTATATCTATCTATATTATCAAATAATTCGTCGGCTCCAAAAAAATCGTTATCGTGATAAATAACGGAATCGGTTTTCCCTTTTTCTTTTTTATTGAGTAAATTGATTGCACCGTTTACCAAAAGAAAAATAGAATTGGCTTTTTCTCCTTCTTTGTATAAAATATCTCCACCTTTAACCGTATGAAGTTTTCCTTCTATTTTATCAAAATTAATTTTGGAAACATCAACCTTATTTAAAAGTTTACTTTTTTTAATTGCAGAAATAGCTTGTTGATCCATTGTTTTAACCTTATATTTTTAATTCATTTACAGGAAATTTAATGAATAATAATGTGCTGTCAAGCACTTTTTGATTTTCAATTGTTTCTTACTGAAACAATATTTTTTATGAATGAAGTATTTTTAAATAAGATTTAAAATTCCCGCTCTCTTTTTTGGGTTTGGAAGTGCTTTATATTAAATTGTGGTTTCTAAAATTTATCTTATGTTAATTTTTTCTGTACTCTTTTAGTGTTGAATCTTTTTAATGAATAAAACATCAAATAAAAAAACGGATGAAAAATTAATTTCCGAAGCAATAAACGGCAATAAAAATTCTTTGGCAGAAATTGTTATTAGGTATGAACAAACCGTTTACAATTTTGCTTTTAAGATTTGCAGGGATAAAGAAAAAGCCGAACATGCCATGCAGGAAACATTTTTAAGTATGGTAAAATCTCTTAAACAATTTTCCGGTAAATCAAAATTATCAACTTGGCTTTATACAATTGTTAGTAATCATTGCCTTATGCTGATTCGTTCCAAAAAAAAATATGATTATGCTGTTTTGGAAAGTGACGAAGATTTAATTGATAACAAAGTAATAACGGACTGGAAATACAGTCCCGAAAAAATTGCCGAAAATAACGAGCTAAAAAAAATACTGGATAATGCAATAGAAAAATTACCACACGATTACAAAGTGGTTTTTCTTCTAAGAGATATTGAAGGTTTATCTACAAAGGAAACAAGTAAAATTGTTAATCTTTCGGTTCCGGCAATTAAATCCAGATTGCACAGAGCCAGAGCTTTTTTAAGAAACGAATTGGATAAAACCTTACATTTATGAAACTAAATAAAACTTTCGGATGAAAAAACTTGAAACTACATGTAAAATAGTTATGAATCACATTTGCGATAGTTTGGGCGAAGATTTGGATTCTCCTAAATGTGTGGACATAAAAACGCATTTGGAAAGTTGTCCTTCCTGTCAAAAATTTTTTAATACTCTTAATTCCACTATTGAATTTTATAAAAAGTATAATGTAAAACTTGACAAAAAAGGTCATAAAGAATTGCTTACTTTATTGGGATTAAATGAAAATGCCGAAAAATGAATTTTATTTTAATACGAAAGTTAAATGGAATAATAATTTTAACGGAACACTTGTTGAAAAAAACCTGCCGGATATTGAAATTGCCGCTCCGCAATTATTTTCCAATAACATTACGAAATTATGGACTCCGGAACACTTATTTGTTGCTTCGGTTAATATTTGTTTAATGACAACTTTTCTTGCTATTGCAAAAAACTCCAAATTAAATTTTAACGGCTATTCTTCGGATGCTCGCGGAAAATTGGAAAAACAAGATAATAAGTTTATGTTTACGGAAATAGAATTATATCCGGAAATAACCGTTGATTTGGAAAAAGATATTGAAAGAACGGAACGTATTTTAAATAAAGCAAAACAACATTGTTTGGTTTCCAATTCTATAAAATCCAAAGTAGTTGTAATGCCCAAAATCAAAATCGGTTAAAAAAATTTACCAAAAAGATTCATCATAAAATTTTGAACTTATTGCCGATGTTCCATTATATATTTTCTGTATTTCTTTTTCGGTCAAATGTTTTTTCCATAACCGAATTACCGCTTTACTATTTCTGATAAAATCAAATTGCTTCCCCTTTTTCGCCTCAGCTTTGTTATTGTTTGAAGTATAAGATTTAATTTTACTATTGATTTTCTCGGAATAGTTTAATCCCAAAGCTCGATAGAGTTTCTTGAAATATTTTTCAGAATTGATGGATAAATCTTCATGTCTGTAAAAATGCCAATCCGGATGTTCTTTTTGGAATTTCAGAATTAATTTATTTTGAATATTCCATAACAAAATTTGACTTTCTATTCCAAAGGGAATAAATTTTTCCTTAGCAAATTTTCTTATCGGAATTTCATATTCTTTTAAATAATCTTCCATTAACTCATCTTGATTAGCAAACCATGCAAAATTAAAACCCCATTTCATTCTTTTCATACTGTAAATATATGCTGCCGGATGTCTTATCAAAACAATTACATTAATATTATAAGTTTTTGCTAACCATTCTGCCGACATAAAAGCAGTTGGGTCTTTGATAAGAGAAACTTTTCCTTTTTTAAGATTAGAATTTGTATTAAAATAACGCCAAATGTTATATGGAAAAGCTTTTATTTTTTTAGTCCTTTTTAACAAATCAAATAAGTCTTTCTTCGTAAAAGATAAACCTAAAATCGGTTTTAAGTTCTCAATATATTTTTCTTCATTATTATCGTTTAAGTATAAAAATTGACTGTCTAAATCTAAATAATTTAATTCCTCTCTTAAAATATTAAATGGTTCGGGTATTACAAAAAACTGTTTTGATAGAGCAAGCATTCTACCTGTCCAAGTTGTTCCCGACCTTTGTAATCCCGTAATTAAAGTTGGCTTTACTTTCATAATTTTTGTTATTAATACTTATAACCTTTTACTTCATCTTTCGAAAATTCAACACCCAAACCGGTAGCTATTCTATTTACAAAATTAAAATAACTAATTACCGAATTTAAGTTTAATATATCTTCATCTGTTAAATTATGAATACGCAAATTTTGGATATCATATTCGTTAACCAAAGATGGTGTTAAAGTTAATTTTTCCGCATAATTCAATATTGCATGAACTCTAATTGAAAAATCCAACGATTTATAATCACTAATTAACGCACTTATTTTTTCGTCATCTTTCCAATAATAATTTAATGCTTCCGCATGATGATTAATACAATAAGCACAATTATTTAAAGCGGATACGACCACAGCAACCAACTCTTTTTCTTCCCTGTTCAAACCGGATTTATTAAACATAATTGACAGATATAAATTCAAATGATTTTGCATAGTAACAGGATCCAAACTGTGAACCTTCATTATATTGGCCAATTTACCCCGCTTCTCTGAAATTTTATTATATACTTTTTGTAACTTACCTTTAGCTTCGTCTTCATTTATTTGTTTTATCCATGCCATGGTATTCTCCTTATAACAAATTAAAAGTATTTTTTTAATATTGTACTTAATATATTTAACAATTGTTTTTTATGGTTTTTAAATATACTAAAACGGTTACAAACTCTTTCCGCTTTTAAAATTACGGAATATACCAAAATGAAAAATTTATTTTATAATGAATTTGATATTAAGAGACTTCACGAAAGTCCGCGTGATGATTACAGAACACATTTTCAAATAGATAGAGACAGAATAATTTATTCATCGGAATTCAGAAGACTTCAAGGTAAAACACAAGTTTTTTTACCTGGTAAATTTGATTATTACCGAACAAGACTAACTCATTCAATTGAAGTTGCACAAATTGGAAGATCAATTTGTTCTTATTTGAAAAACAGCAACAAAAATTTTTTTTCGGATGAATATTATATTGATCAAGATTTGGTAGAATCCGCCTCTTTAGCGCACGATTTAGGACATCCGCCTTTCGGACATGCCGGTGAACGAACATTAAATAAACTAATGATTCCTTACGGCGGATTTGAAGGAAATGCTCAAACATTAAGATTAATTACTGAAACATTCTATACTAATGAAAAAAACAAAAGAGGATTAAACCCTACAAGAGCTTTTGTTGATTCAATATTAAAATATAAAACTTTATTCAAACAACTAAACAAACCCGAAAATCATTTTATTTATAATACTCAAAACATTTATATTAATTTTGTTTTTGACAATAAACTAAAAGAACAAAACATTTTACCGGGTAAAAAACTTAATGCCGTTAAAAGTATAGAATGCCAAATTATGGACTGGGCAGATGATACCGCCTATGCAATTAATGATTTGGTCGATAGCATTTCCGGTAATTTTATAACTATTCATAAATTGTTAAATTGGAAAGAAGAAAATTTTAAGAACTTATCCGACATACAAAAAGAAACATTGAATAATATTATTGCTTGGATAACAAAAGGAAATTACAAAGCAAAATTCGGAACTGAAATAGGTAATTTTATTTTAGCTACCGGCATTGCCGAAAACAATTCTTTTATGAATTCTTTTACCAATAGGTATAAATATAAACTTATTATAAAACCGGATTATATCGAAAAAGTTAAATTATACAAAAAACTTTCTGTCGATTTGGTTTTTAATACTTCCGAAATTCATCAAGTGGAATTTAAAGGAGATAAAATGCTGAAAAAAATATTTGAAATACTTGAAAAAAATTATATTAAAAATTTAGATAATTATGTTCTATTGCCTCGGTTTACCGATAATTTAATTAGAAAAGAAAGCAATCCGCAAAACAGAGCCAGACTTGTTTGCGATTATATTTCCGGTATGACAGATTCTTTTGCAATGAGAACTTACAAAAGATTATTTGATTCCGACTATAAAAATTGAAAACATGATGATTCTCTTCCTTTTTAATTTTAACCCGTTCTTTCTTCATTTTCTAATTTTACAATTGGCCCTTTGATTTTTCA
>JALSTL010000124.1 GCA_026983755.1 Melioribacteraceae bacterium
ACACGGAACAAGTCAGAAATTAACATCTTGCAAAAGTAGATACTATCTTTTTAGGATAACTCTATAATATTTTTTTATGATAAATCTAATTGACTCGCACGTACATATTCATAACATGTACAATTTAAATATTTTCTTTGATTCTGTTTTTTCCAACTTTGCCGAAAATGCTAACAGATTGGGGGGAACTAACTACTGGAACGCCCTTTTGTTATTAACCGAAATAAAAAATGTGAATCAATTTGATAAGTTACGTAATTTAAATTCTGTGGGTGAAAACAATAAATACAAAATTGAAAAAACATCCGAAAATATATCATTAAAAATAACTTCCCCCGAAAGGAACACAATTTATGTTATTGCAGGTAAACAAATTATTGCCGAAGAGAAAATTGAAGTATTGGCATTATGTACAAATAAAGAATTTGCTGAACAACAGAGCTTGCCCGTAACAATAAATCGAATTAATGAAGCGGGCGGAATTGCCGTTTTACCTTGGGGTGTTGGAAAATGGAGTGGGAAAAGGAAAAAAATATTAGAAAATTTTATAGAAGAATATAAAGATGAGAAATTTTGGCTTGGAGATAATAGCGGTCGTCCTTACTTTTGGCCGGAACCAAATTTGTTTAAAATAGGAAATCAAAGCGGTCATTTTGTATTGCCCGGCACAGATGCACTGGCAATACCAAGTCAAATAAAAAAAACCGGCACTTACGGTTTTTATGTATATAACAAGATTGATGGTAACACCCCAACCAATACGTTTAAAAATATAATTACCGAATTGAAAGCTCCGCCTAAATATTTTGGAAGTTTGGAAAAAGTAATTCCTTTTTTCAAAAATCAAATAACAATGCAGTTAAATAAAAGAAAATAAGCAATGAAAATACTTTTAATTGCTCCGCATCCGTTTTTTCAAGAACGCGGAACTCCAATAGCAGTAAAATTATTAATAGAAACATTAAGTGAATTCGGACATGAAATAGATCTTCTTACCTTTAACGAAGGAGAAAATATTTCCGTCAACGGATTACGAATATTTCGCATTCCAAATTTATCAATTTTACAAAATGTGCCGATAGGGTTTTCGCCAAAAAAAATAATCGGAGATGTTTTTATAACATTTAAAATGTTTTTAATGCTAAAAAAAAATAATTATGACATAATTCATGCCGTTGAAGAATCTGTTTTTCCTGCAGCATTCTTTAATAAATTTTTTAAGAAAAAATTAGTTTACGATATGGATTCGTCCATGGCTGATCAACTAATTGAAAAATGGAGTAGTTTAGATAAGATAAGCGGTTTTCTTGATGGTTTTGAAAAATGGGCTGCTAAAAATTCTACGGCTGTTATTCCTGTTTGCAAATATCTTGCTGATAAAATTAAAGAGTTTGCTCCCCTAACCAAAATTCAAATTCTTGAAGATATAGCTTTTGATCCCGATTATTCAAAAAATAATAACGAAAATATAAAAAAACTTTTACCCGAAGGAAGTATTGTTGCAATGTACATTGGTAACCTTGAACATTATCAAGGTATTGATCTTTTACTTGAAGGAGTTGCAAAAATAAAAACCCAAATCCCCTTTAGTATTGCTATTATTGGCGGAAACGAAGACTCAATAAATTATTACCAAACAAAAACAAAAAGAATGAACATAGAAGATAAAGTAAAATTTTTAGGAAGAAGATCTTTAGATCAACTACCTTTTTTACTGGAACAAGCAGATATTTTACTTTCACCGAGAACAAAAGGTAAAAATACACCAATGAAAGTTTATTCATATCTTGCTTCGGGCGTTCCTGTTCTTGCTACAAATATCGGGTCGCACACACAGGCAATGACTTTAAATGATGCCAAACTGTTCCAACCTACACCTGAAGGTTTTGCAAAAGCATTCGAAGAATTATTAAACAATGAAGAAGAACGAAAACGAATAGGTGAAGCAGGAAAAAAACTTGCGGAAGAAAACTATTCCTTAAGAAGCTACAAACGTAAACTAAAAGAAATTTACAACTGGCTTGAACATAACCGATGAAAAGAGATATACAAAAATTAAAAACAGAAAGGTTTAATGTTATTGTTATCGGTGGGGGTATTCACGGAGCAACAATTGCATGGGAATGTTCAAAACGAGGATATAAAACTTGTCTGATAGAAAAAAATGATTTCGGTTCTCAAACATCGGCAAACAGCTTAAAAGTTTTGCACGGAGGTTTGCGTT
>JALSTL010000125.1 GCA_026983755.1 Melioribacteraceae bacterium
CATCGGGGTGACTAATAATTGCAAATGTTTTTCTCTTTTGAATTTCTTTTAAAATACTCATAAATGTTTTATTTAAATTTTTATTATTAAAGTTATAATTAATCGGATAATTTTTGGGGGATGATACTGATTGGTAAGTTAATATTGATTTTCCATTTATTTACGTATTACTTAGTCATTTTAATATATGCTTTGTGCTTATTACATCGTAAGCAAACTTTATAATGTTTTAATCTAACGGAATAAAACTATTCCTTACTGTAAAAACTAAAGATAATTTGATGAATGTAAAAATAAATAAAATAACCAATATTTATTTAACTATTTTTTATGCAAAATAATTTCAGTTGAAATTATATAATCCAAATTCGGAAAATTTTTTTCCAGATATAAATTACCTTTTGCCATTATTGAATCTTGATTCGGTTGTTGTAAATATTCCGCATTTATGGATTTAACAACTTTCATACCTTCAATAACTTTTCCAAAAGCAGGAAATCCTTTTACATTATTATATTTGGATGAATCCAATCTGGTATTATTTGCAAGGTTAATAAACAATTGGTTTGCTCTGGTATTTGGTCCGCCGCGAGCAAAAGCAATAGTTCCCATTTTGTTACTTAATTTTACCGGTTCATCTTCTATACCAAGTTTTTCCCAAACTTTATCAATTTCCGGAACTCCTTTCATTCCCCACTGAACTACAAATCCGGGTATGACTCTAAAAAATTTATTTCCGTCATAATAATGAAATTTTGCGAGATAGAAAAATCTATCTACAGCCAAAGGTGAATATTTACGTTCGGCTTTAACAGTAAAATTTCCTTTAGTTGTTTTGAAAAGAACTTCAAATTCTTCAGGTGATTTTTTTGCCAATTCGGTTTTATCCGGCATTATCAACAATTTTGTTGAAGTACAAGATGACAAGACAAAAAATAGAATAAAAATAATTTTGTAATTTATTTTCAACTTTAATATTCTAATATTAAAATATTTTTTATTATGAAAAATAAAGCAAATTGCAGAAGTTTATTTCAAGATTTATAAACAAACTTCTTTTTTATCAATTACTTTAAACTTATGCATTATTTTTTAAATTTTATTGCGGTATTTAAAATATAAAAAGGACGACTATTAGTCGTCCTTTTTTTTGAACATACAATTTTTTAAGAACTTGCTTTCCAAGAGCCGCTATTAGTTATATTTCCTTGTTCATCATATTCCCACCATTGACCGTTACCGTCTTTATCCCAAATTGTTTTGGCTGTTAATATATTGTTTGTATATTGATCCAATTCCCCAGAATGATCCGGATTGGAAATTATTTCAATTTTATTAATTACACTTGTATTATTGGAAACCATTGTAAAAGTATATTTCCCGTTAGCATCAGTCGTCCAAGTCCACTTGGAAGCTACTTCCGTTGAATTTTCTTTATAAATTTTCATCCAACCGCTTTTTTGGTCTGTGGATTGTCCTGCTTGCAAAGCAACCCAGTTATTATACGTTTTCCCGTTTTCCGTACCGTTAAGAACCAATTTCCAAGAAATTTTACCATCGGTATTTCCTTGAAACATAGTGGCACTTAAATTACCGCGTGTCCATGTAAATTTACCGTTATCGCCAACGGCGGTTTGAGGTATTTGGAATAATCCTTTATATGTATCTACAAAATTTAATAAGCTGACCGTTTGAATTGCTTTGGGATCGGCGGAAGATTTCATCCCGGAAGGAACTTCAATTTTTTTAATTTCCAATTGAGTAGGTTCACTGTTTGCAGGTTCGGTAGGGCTTTTTTTTGAACAGGAAGCTAAAAACATACCTGCTAACAAAAATAATAATAATTTTTTGACTTTGGGGTTCATGGTTATATCTCCTTTTATTAGTTTCAACTTATATATTTAAAGATAGCAAAAAAAAACTATTTTTCAAGTGATAAGAAACAATAATTAAAATATATTTCTGTTCTTTAATTTAGAGTAAAATTTTTTCAGTATTATTTTCGAACTATAAATTGTTTAATATAAAATCCGTCATCATTTCATAAAGGTGCATTCTTGCATTTGGCCCGTTCATACTATGATTACTTTCCGGATAATACATTGTTCTAAATTGAATATTGTTTTCAACCAACTTTTCTACCAACTTAACCGAGTTTTGGAAATGAACATTATCATCTCCAGTTCCGTGCACTAATAAAAGCTTTCCTT
>JALSTL010000126.1 GCA_026983755.1 Melioribacteraceae bacterium
ATTTTTATCCATTTTGAATATTAACCCCGCTACAATAAAAACCATAGAAGATATTCCTTTCCTGCCGATTCGATTTTTCAAAAACCATCGGGTAACAACGGTTCCGCCCCCCTATGATTTAACATTCAAAAGTAGCGGAACCACCGGTATGCAAAGAAGTATTCATTATGTAAAAGACAAAGAGCTGTATCAACAAAGTTTTATCCGATCTTTTGAATATTTTTTTGGAAATATAAAGAATTATACTATCCTTGCTTTGCTCCCGTCCTATATGGAACAAGGCGAATCTTCATTGGTTTATATGACCGAACAATTGATGAAAATATCAGCAAAAGAAGATAATGGATTTTATCTTTACAATATGGACGAATTGGCAGATAAATTAAATACCTTGGAAGCCAAAAAACAAAAAACCCTATTGATTGGAGTTTCTTATGCTTTATTGGACTTTGTAGAAAAATATAAATTTAAGCTTCAAAATACCTTGGTTATGGAAACCGGTGGAATGAAAGGGAGAAAAAAAGAGATGTTAAGAGAAGAACTTCATTTAAAGTTAAAACAAGGTTTCGGGGTTGAAAATATTTATTCCGAATACGGCATGACCGAACTTTTATCTCAATCTTATTCCAAAAGAGAAGGTATTTTTGAAAGTCCTCCTTGGAAAAAGATTTTAATACGTGATACCGAAGACCCATTTACTTATCTCTCCAATAACAAAACCGGCGGTATTAATGTAATTGATTTGGCAAATATTTACTCCTGTTCATTTATTGCAACCCAAGATTTGGGACAAAAAATAGACAAAAATCAATTTAAAATCATGGGAAGGTTTGATAATTCCGATATCAGGGGGTGTAATTTACTGGTAGTAACTTAAATTTGCATTAATAAATCTACAAAAACAACTTTTATTCCACTTTAATAATTATAAAATATTCAAAAAAATAGCAGTATAGTTAATTTTTTTGTAAAAATTCCAACTTTTATATGTCTTTCTGTAATTTTTTTTAAAAGAAAATATAAATTTGTTTTTTAATTTAATAATACAAAAATTAAATACTATGAAAAAAACTACTTTATTATTGCTAGCTTTGGTCTTTGGATGGACCATGCAAGCGCAAGTAACCGATAACTTTGATAGTTATGCGGTAGGAGATGACCCGACAGGGTGGACAAAATATCAAACGGAAGCTGACGATCCCGGTTTTATTGTAACGGACAGTGAGTCAAATTCAGCTCCGAACAGTCTTTATCATAACGATGATAACATTGCTAATGCAAGTACATCTTGGATTGTTGCTCCCGCTTATACTTCTACGGGAGATGATATGTTGGAATTTTATTACAGACAAAATTATACTCCAACTTATTATGACTATTCCGGAGTGTGGTATTCTACAACAGGAAGTGACCCTATTGCAAATCCCGGAGATTGGACTCAAATAGCGGAATTCAATGATACCGATCAACCCTATTCCGAAGATGCTTGGACATTATTCCGACATACTTTCAATGAAGCGGCAGGGACCCAAATTTATGTGGCTTTCAAATATACCGGAGATTTTGCTCACGAGTTTTATATCGATGATTTTAAATTAGATGTTGCCCCCGACTATTTACCTCCCACTTTTGAGTTGTCTCTAACAAATGTTGATTGTACAGCTTCTCAATTCAGTGTAAATGTAAATGTTACCGATTTGGGAGGATCCAATAGCGTAACGGTTAGCGATGACCAAGGAAGTGCTACCCAACAGTTATCAGCTCCCGGCATGGTTACTTTCGGACCTTATGCAAGTGGAACTGCCGTAAACTTTACCGTAACAAGTGATGATGATAACACGGTTATGGCAACAGATAATATTTCTTATACCTGTCCTACAACTCCCGGTGACGATTGCTTTAATGCTATTGCAGCAACTGTTTATCCCACAGGAGGAGGTGCAGGAAATGAAACAGCTGTTGATGGTGCCACTTTAACCGATAGCGGCGCACATCCTACTTGTGATGATTTTGGAACCAACCTTGATGTCTGGTTTATGGTAACAGTTCCTGCCGGACAAACCGGTTTTAAAGCAATTTTCGGCGGAAATGCCGCCGCTGATGTTGAATCAGCCTTATGGGATGGCTGTGGAGGTAACGAAATGGCTTGTAATGCGGCAACAAGTGATGCTTATATAGTTTTTAATGGATTAACAGCCG
>JALSTL010000127.1 GCA_026983755.1 Melioribacteraceae bacterium
ACAATTTAAATTATTTATTTGTGTTTGCTAAGCAATATTGTCGGTCTCATCTGTTTTTATTTTTTTGATTGTTGTTCGCATTTGTGTACGCCGGCATAAAGCCGGCGGCTACTTGTTTACAATTTAAATTATTTCCTTGTGTTTGCTATTCAATATTGTCGGTCTCATCTGTTTTTATTTTTTTGATTGTTGTTCGCATTTGTGTACGCCGGCGTAAAGCCGGCGGCTACTTGTTTACAATTTAAATTATTTATTTGTGTTTGCTAAGCAATAATTGAAGTTTAATTTACTATAATACTTCGTCACAAACTTCGTTTAAAACATTCAAACCATCTTCTAAAGCTTCTTTTGTAATCATTAAAGGAGGAGCAATTTTTATACACATTCCTCCTATACCAACAGGGGCAAACATCAAAAGACCTTTTTGAAAACATTTTTCATTAATCTTATATGCCGTTTCTTTATCACTTTCTTTAGTATTCGGTTTTACTATCTGTAATCCTGCAACTAGTCCTTCACCTGTAACATAACCAATTTTATCAGGATGCTTTTTTTGGATTTCTAATAATCCGGCTTTTAGCACCTTACCTAACTTGGCTGAGTTTTCCGTCATTTTTTCTTCTTTCAAAACTTTTAAGTTTTCAATTGCCGCAACAACCGGTAACGGACTTGCGGAGTGTGTTGAAGTCATACTTCCAGGTGGATACATATTCATTACATCACTTCTGCCGATAACCGCCGAAATTGGTAAAGATGAAGATATTCCTTTACCGCAGGCAATTAAATCGGGTTTAACATCGTAATGTTCAAACGTAAACCATTTTCCTGAACGTCCAAACCCTGCTTGAACTTCATCCATAATTAATAATGCATCATTTTCATTACAAAATACTTCTAATTTTTTTGCGTATTCTTTTGGTAGAAAGAAAGGTCCTGCTCCTTGATAGCTTTCCGTTATTACTCCGGCTACATTTTTCGGTTCAATTCCTTGTTCTTTTAAGGAGTTCAGGAAAACATCGAAACTAATATCTTCTTGAAAAAATCCATCGGGGAAAGGGACATTAACAAAGCCGGGATCAAGATTGATTATCCATTCTTTTAATGCCGGTATTCCGCCGGCAAGTTGTGCCCCTAATGTTCTTCCGTGAAAAGCATTTTTAAAACTAACTATTACATGTTTTTCTTTTCCGCCTTTTTTTACTCCATAAGTTCTAGCTAATTTTATACAATTTTCAGTAGCTTCGGAACCTGTTGATAACAGAAAAACTTTGTCCAATCCTTCCGGTGCGTCTTGTTGAAGCAAATCAACTAACTCGGCGCGTTTTTCATGATAAAAGACATAACTTGTAAGTAACTTTGAATCTATCTCTTTTTTTAATGCCTCAATTATCTTTGGGTGTGAATGTCCAATGTTAGTGATTAAAACACCGCTAGACCAATCCAGCCACATATTTCCCCATTTATCAAACACTTGAAATCCTTCGGCTTTATCCCAAATAATCGGTGGTTGACCGGACATTGATGTTGGTTCGTATTTTTCTAATTTTTCAATAATTTCTATTGATTCGGGAACCGGAAGAGGGGTTTTAATTTTTCTGTATTTTGTATCAATTTTAGGAATTTCTACCGGTTTTCTACTGTACATTGACATTGAGTTCTCCACTTATTATTTATATACTTTAAATTTTACTGTTGGATTATTACCATATTCAATTATTACTGCCCTACCGTCATTAAGTATAGACATTCTACCTGCTTCTATTACAAGCTCATTGAATGAACTGTTTGACGGTGTTGCAACAATTCCTTCATCATCTATTTTTTTTATGATATTTTTTCTTTCTTCTATATTATTACCCGCTTCTTCGACACGATGAATAGAATTAATCAGACCTTCAATACTTCTATATCCGTATCCTACAGGAGTTAACCCCTCGCCTCCTCGTTCCAATAGTTTCAGATAATCGGGACTTGGTTCGTTGTAGTACGAATCTCCCGGATGATTTCCTTTTGTAATATATGAATGTTTAACGCCTCGATATTGGTCATCGTGGAACATTAAACCACCATCTTTCTCGCCTTGAGTAAATAACCAAATACCTTGTGAATTTCCACCGGCGGCAACATTCGGATATCCCATTCCGTTTAAAAGAGCAAGACTGGCACCGTTTTCCCAAATTACATTTGCATTCGTCCACAAAAATCCTTCATTTCCATTAGGGTATTTATCTCTAACTCCATAGACGGAAACTTCGGTAGGAAGCAAACCGGTAATCATGTTCACTTGGTCAACATAATGGCATCCGATGTATGTAAACATATCGGAATTCTCAACCGTACACCAATTTTGGAAATTAGAATCGCGATAATACCAGGGTTCAATAAGTGTTGCATAACCTAATCTGAATTCTCCGAAATCACCGTTTCTGTATTTTAGTCTTGCCATACCAACTCTATCGTCAAAACGTTTATGATATTCCGTTCCGACAAATAATCCTTTGGAGAAAGCTAGTTTTTCAATTTCCAAAGCTTCTTTATAACTTAAGGTTAACGGCTTTACCGTTACAACATGCTGATTATGGTTAAGAGCATACATTATGGCTCTGTAATGGAGTTGATCTGGAAGTGCAACAAATACAATATTACGGTCTTCCATTTTATCAATCACTAGCTTATACAAATCAGGGAACATTGCCTCCTGAGATTCGGTTTTATAATCAGGATATGCATTAAAAGATTGTCCGGGGAATGCTTCTTTTAACCTTTCGCTTTCGGCAATTACTTTTAACGGAGCTGTATTTAATGCACAAACATTAATTTGTTTAATTGCTCCTATTCTTTGTAAATAGTAAACTGAAGGCATTATCTGAAGTTCGGTTATCATGCCACCGCCAACAATTGTAACATCTAAGGGTTTTACAATTCTCATAATTAATCCGTTTATTGTTATACTATTTTAAATTTAACTTTTAATTTTTTTAATTTACCAAGATATTTTGAACTTATATTCTTATCGGTAATTATCATGTTGACATCTTTTAATTTTCCTATGTAACCAATTGCTTTTTTACCGAATTTGGATGAATCGGCTATCAAAATTGTTTCCGATGCCGATTTTATCATTACCTGATTTAATTTAGCTTCTTCATAATTAGCTGCTGTCAGCCCCTTATCAAAATCAACGCCATCAACACCAAGGAATAATTTATCTGCAACCGTATGGTTGAAAACGTTTTCTGCAAATCCACCGGACAACCCAAAAGTATAAAGGTTGAAAACACCTCCGGTTAAAATCAATTCATTATTGCTTCCAACTAATTCATTAGCAACATTTAAACCGTTAGTAATAATTTTCAATCCCTTTCTAAACTTCAACCTTCTGGCAATGTGAATAGCCGTAAAACCGGAATCGAGAATAATAACATCACCATCTTTAATTAAACTTTCTGCAAATTTTGCAATTCTTTCTTTTTCCTTTAAATGTATTTTCTCTTTTTCGCTTATCGATAAATCCATTTCTATTGTTTTGTTCAGTATTCCACCGCCGTGAACCCTTTTTAACACCCCTTCTTTTTCGAGTGCATCTAAATCCTTGCGTATTGTTACAGGAGAAGTTTTGAATTCACTACATAAATCTTGAATAAGCACTGTTTGTTCAACAAGAATTTTACGCTTTATTGCTTCTTTTCTTTCTGCGTTTAGCATTGTTTTATTACTATTATTATTTGTTTTTGTTTGTTTTTGTTATTTTTTATTTCTAAAATAATAATTTTTACAAATTAAAACAAACCGTAAAAAAGTTTTTAGGAATATTAGCATAGAAAGAATTAAATATAAAACCCCAAAAGAAAAGTTATTTTACAATAAAATTTTTAGAAGTTCGGATACCTGAAGTAAGATCACTAATTTCTATTTTCCAAGTTCCTTTCAAATCATTAAGTGCGGGGGAAATATTTAAGCTGAATTTACCTTTATTAGTAGCATAATAATTGGTGTAAACAGTATTAAAATCTCCTAGAGCCGTAACTTTAATATACAATGGCTGTGTTCCATAAGTATTACCTTTACTATCAATAACAGAAATATTAATAGTTGCTTTTTTGCCTCTTTTAATATTGGCAGGAAGGTCAATATTTATTTTTGAAATTGCGTAAGGATATACAGCTATTATAGTACCATCAGCAGCATTTAGTTTCCGGATAAATTTATAAACTCCGTCTTCCTTCTTTGTTGGGATAATCGAATGTGTTCTTACATCATAAAGTATTGGTGGTTCTTTACCTTCATAATTAAGTGACGATTCCACTACTTGTTTAACTCCTTTTGTGTGCATAGTTTTCCACTTTCCAAACCGGTCGTCGTAAGTACGCTTATCGTTAACCATAAAAATATATTTGACAGGTCCGTTTTTCAAAACATTAAAAATAACTTCCGAAGATTTTGAATTGATATACTTTTTAACTTTTGAATCCAAATTATCTCTGAGTGCGTTACTATACTTCGTCATCAGTATTTTATCTTCATCGGCAGTAACACCTTTGCCTTGCAATATCAAATCGGCTAATTGCTTTTTACGATGGTTTAAATTAAAATCAATTTTATAATCTACATGTAAATCCGCACGTAAATAATTATCCGCTACAACAATTCCTCCCCTTTTTTCAAATGCTTTAATTTTTTCATAAACCGAACGTGTTAATGTTTCGGTTTGATGTAAAAACAAAATATCATATTGCTCCAAACCGTATTTTGTAATGGTTTCATCGTAAATTATTTCGGTTGGTATATGAGCCATCATCAACAATGAATAGAACGGAAAAATTGATTTATTCGGAAATTCACCGCGGTCAACTTCAGAATATAAAAAAGAAGCGGCTGAAACTAACATTGCAGCTTTGTGTTGAGTACGTTTCATTTTTAGAATAAACGGACCATAAGGTTTATAAATATTTTCCGACATCCAAGTCATGGCTTCAAAAGTTTTATTATCCCTGTGAAACGAGTCTATATCAATTGTGGGTAAAAATGTTCCGGGAATATAATTAAGAAGTGCATCCGGTCTATATGAAAGAGCTAACCAATTATTTTCTTTGAAAACATCAACGGGAATTATAACCGTACCGCTATCGGTTGGTGCCAACCAATTTTCATACTCCCACAATGTAACACTTGGAATTATTTTTTTGTTTTCCGGCTTTGCCGCAGTAAGCATTAACTCTATATACCCCATATATTTGGGATCGGGATGAGTATAGATCCAAGTGCTGATTCCTTCCAAACTTTCTTTACGTCCGTAAACAGGTGCTAACCGTAACGGATCGTTCCACGTCATTACATCGGGTTTGTTTTCTTTTATTATTTTTGCAATGCTCCGGTTAAGCGGTACATCACCAAGACCTTTTTTCCACCACCACATATAATATTTGTAGAAAGGATTATCATCCTCAATAATTCCATTTACCGGAAGTGTTTTTACAAAATTGGCAGGTAAACCAAGTTCTTTAACATCCGATTCTGTTTTAGGTGGATTTAACGGATTTACATCGTACTTGTATAAATCCAAACCTGTTTCTTTTTTCATCAAGTTTGTACAATTATCGGAAAAACAAGGAATAGCGATATATTCGGAATTTATTAACACATCATTAAGGGAAGGATATTTTTTAAATAAATTCATTGCCGATTGAGTTATGTTCTTACTGTATTCCATTACATAAGGTTCTCTCAGGCATATTTCTTCCGTCCACATACCATCAATACTTTGTTTGCCCATACTCTTTCTGTGTGTGGCGTTAACCTCGGGATGTCCTTTATAACGTTTCGGATTGAACGTCCAGAAATACATTCCAACATTTACTTTTTTTCTGATTGCATCTTCAAAAATTCTATTGTATATGGAAACAGTAGAATCGGATTTATTGAGTGGCCATTCAATATCTCCAATCTGAACTTCGTTAAAACCATGATTTATTGCCCAATCCATCAGATGTGCATTGTTACCCCACAAAAAGACAGGAAATCTTTGGTTGTTTGGAGGTTGACTTATGTATAAATTATATTTGTGTTCAATAGTCTTTTTTTGCGAAACAGCAGTAACTTCCAAATAATATGCCCCTTCTTTTAATAAGGAACATTTTAGTTTATAATCAACTAATTTAAATTCATCTTTTTTTAAGGATATGGTTTTTACCAGTTCAGGTAAGAGAGTCAATGTTTCTTGCGAATATTTATATCCTGAATAATCGGCTAATTTTGTTATATCGGGATTAGTCGGGTGAATTGAAATTGTAATATTTATATTATCTATTTTAGAACTTGATGTGTTGACAATTTTTGCTGTTAGAGTAATATTTTCGTTTCTATAAAAGTTATGTCGCTGATTAATTACGGAAACATTTATTCCGTTAAATGAATAAAGCGTACCAGTAATCAAAAAATTTAAGAATGAAAGAAATAAGAAAATGTATTTTTTCATAAAGTCCTCAAAGTATATGTAGTATATTTACATAACATTGCAATCTGCTAATCGTTTTCTGTTTTAATCATCACGGGAAATTTTATATGTGAAGGATATTTTATAGAATGATGAATAGTGTTGTGTGCTACAATCCATTTGTTTTCATCAAAGTTGTTTCCACCTGTGTTTAAGTTTCGGTCAAACCTTGGGAAATTACTGCTTGATATTTCTATCCTAATACGATGCCCTGGGGCAAAATAATTACTTGTGGACATTGGGCTAACCTGAACTTTATAAACATTACCTTGCTCCATAAATACTTCTTTATCGTACCCTTCACGATAACGCACGCGTTGAATTGTCTCGTCAAGGTTATAGGCTGTGCCGTCAGGGTAAACGTCAATAAGCTTAACCGTAATATCGGTATCCTTAACATCCGAAGAAAGATAAATAACAGGTTCAATTGTGCCTGTTATTTCAACTCCGTCTTTAAGTTTTTCGGAAGAGTAAACAAGAATATCGTTACGAACTTCATTTGTACTTTGGTCAAAAGCACCTCCTTCAACCGATTCACCCATACAACAAAAATTTCCACCTATGGTAGGTATTGGATGCTCAGGGTCATAAACAAAAGAATCAGGTAAATCTTTTTCGGATGTTTTAATTGAAAGTTTTCCGTCTCCGTTAATACTATTGGCACTACCGTTGCTTTGCAAATAATAATTTACTATTGTTACATTTTTAGGTGGCCAAGTTTCCGATACATTCCACTTATTGGCTCCCATTGTATAGTATTGAACTCTTGGAGTTGTTTTTGTTATATTATTTTTCTTTCCCTTTAACCAATAATCAAACCAACCGTATATTAAACCTTTATAATCTAACCGTGCATCACCAATATTGCGTTGTCCAACAATTGTTTCCTCTGTAGCAAGTTCGTATCTGCAATGAAGTGTTGGGGCAATAACAAGAAATTGATTATCGGCAATCTCTTTGGGAGCTACTTCCCTTACATGATTAAAGGTTGCTAAATTTGGTCCTGTTGAAATATCGTACCAAGTAACAAACCATATACTTGGAGTTTTGAACGACATATCATCATGATAAAGTCCATCTTTGTACCATTTGGAATCGTTTGGCTTGCGTCTAACAAGTTCATCATAAATTCCCTTCGGTCCATCAACACTTTTTATAATATCGGCAACAGGTAAATATTTGTACGCCTGTTCCCAATTAACATCAGGACGATGCGGAGCTAAATCGAAAGAGCGCGATATTCGTACTAAATCTTCCTGCGATAAATTAGAGGGAAATGTAGGACGGGCAACATCATTTTCGTTATAATAAAGCCATCTGGAATAAAATAATTGAATAGCTCCGCCTCGGTATAAGTTACCTTGCTCATAAAAATTACCAACGCGACCCACACCTGCACCGTAACTCATGGGTACAATTGCTTTAAGTGCAGGATGCCCTTTTGCAGCTACAGCCATTTGCCATTCGGCAGAAGAGGAACACCCAAACAACCCTACATTTCCGTTTGACCACTTTTGCTTCGATAACCATGTTAATGCATCTAATCCATCGGTAAGCGGAGTTCCGAGTATTTCCCATTTACCTTCCGAGAAAAATTTACCCCTTTCGTTTTGGAGTACGTAGGCATAACCTCTTTTTACAGCTTCGTAAGCTTCAAGATATCTTTCCTCTTTAAATTCACCTCCTCGCCAAGCATTTATATTGTAAGGTGTACGTACAAAAATGATTGGAACAGGCTCATCTGTTTTGGGGCGATAAATATCCGTTGCTAATCTTATTCCGTCACGCATCGGCACCATAACCTTTTGCTCAATTACTGCTATGGAATCAAGTTTTTTAACAATATCCGTTTGAGCAAATGCCGTACTTATTTCCAGCAACGATAGAATTGTAACTACAAAAAATAATTTTAATTTCATGGTTTCTCTTTTTTATTACTGATAATACTTTAAAATTTAATTTTTTATGATCTAATTTATTTTAATAAAATACTCGGTTTTCTGTTTTTTGCCCAAATTGTAATAATACCTCCAACAATTATTAATGTTCCGGCAATCCATTGAAAGAGTGAAAGTTTTTCTCCGTATAGCAAGTATGATAATATTGCAGTAAAAAAAGCTGAGAAGAGACTTACACTATATGAAATTGTAACCCCAATATGGCGCAATGCTACATAAAATAAAACATGAGCAACATTAATACCTATAAATGCAGAAACAGCTATTAGTAACAAAATATTTATTGGAGTTTCATTTATTTTTGAAGGTTCACCTAATATAAACATAAGTGATATTGTTCCAATTGCAGTGTAAAACGCAATAATGGAAAAAGAGACAATTGCATTTGTTTCATTAAAATATTTTTTTACTGCCAAACCGTAAGATGCCATAAATAAACTGCTGATAAGGACAAGGATAACTCCGAAAAAGGTACCTGATAATGAAATATTATTTCCATAATAACTAAGTCCTACAAAGCCCATAATTGCAACGAACAATCCAAACCAAAACATTTTACTTTTCATTAAATGGCGTTCGTCAACAAAAATAATAAATGAACCGGCAATAGACCAAATAACTGTTCCTTTTATTAGGAATCCAATTAATCCGGGGTCAATAAAATATGGAGACCAAGCCCAAGCTATTTGCTGAGCAAAATTAAAAAATGCCGGTATTAATGCTACTTTCCAAAGATGCTTTGAATATTTATTATTACGATAATAATATATTACAACAGGAAGCATTACAAAAAAGACCACAGTATAACGATACCCATTAACAGTCCATGCATCCAAATATGGTGTAAAATATTTTAGAAATAAAGGAACCGTAGAAGAACAAAAGACCGATAATAAAAGAGCAATAATTGAGTTTTTATTTTGCATAGGTTAATAGTTTAATATGTAATAAATAGCGTAATAAAAAAAAATTATTTGCTCGGCAATTATAACTTTTTTTTACAAAAGTTTTTCTATTTCTTTAATATGTTCTTCGTTAAGTTTTATTTTACCACCTTTTGCATTTTCTTTTAATTGTTCAGGTGTTGAACTTGCAACTATTATTGAACCCATTCCCTGAAGTGTTAACATATATGCAATAGTTTGTGTTTGTAAAGTCATATCATATTTATGAGCAATATCTGCAAGATGTTTTAGTTTGTTCACAATTTCCGGTGTTAGTTCACTATCTAACACGTTCTCGTCAAAAAGTCTATCGCCCTTTCCTATTTTTGTTTTATCGAGATAACGTTCCGTTAATAATCCCTGACGAAGCGGACCCCAAGGAATAAATGAAATTTTATTTTCTACACAATATTCTAATACCCCTTGGTAATCTCCAGATTCTTTGTGTAAAATATCATATCTGTTTTGTACTGCTTGTATTTTTGAACGCTTAAATAAATCGGAATGTTTTTTATAAAGCTCAATGTTTTCAACAGTAAAATTAGAGACACCAAAGTAGCGAATTAAATCTTGAGAAATCAAATCCTCAATAGCCATAAGGCTTTCTTCAACCGGAGTATCATCTTCATAAGCATGAAAAAACATTAAATCGATATAATCTGTTTGCAAGCGTTCAAGTGAAGCATAGGTCGATTCTAAAATATTTGTCCTTGATAAACCGTAATGATTTGGTGTAGCTCCGTCTGTTGCACCAAATAATTTTGTAGCTACTACAACAGAGTTTCGCATTCCAGAAT
>JALSTL010000128.1 GCA_026983755.1 Melioribacteraceae bacterium
TACAAAAAAAGTTATTTATTTTTTGGATTTTGTACGGCTTCGTTTTACAATCAAAAAACGAAGATACGTTAGAAATTATTTTTGCAATTTATTAAACCCAAAAAATTGTTTATAAAACTCTAATATGAAATAAGTTAAAAAAATTTTTCAATTACCCTTCTTAATGTTATGTTTGGAATTCTTGCTTTTATTTCAGTTTAGAGCTATTTTGTTTTACTATTTCATAATTCGGGTTAAACTTAAAAATTGCGTTGTAATAATTAAGTTAATAAAAAAAACCTTGAAAGTTAACTAAAACTTTCAAGGTTTAATTATTTAAGCTGTATCTTTATATTATTTGATTAATACCATTTTTCTAACTTTGGTAAATTTTTTCGTTTCTATAGAATAAATATAGACACCGCTTGTAAATTTGTTTGCATCAAAGTTTACACTGTGATAACCGGCTTCGAAGTTTTTGTTTACCAAGGTTTTTAATTCTCTTCCCAATACATCGTAAACCGATACTTTTACTTTTGCATTTTCCGGTAACGAAAATTTAATTTTTGTAGTAGGGTTAAACGGATTAGGATAGTTTTGGAATAATTCGTATTTGGAAGGTAATACTTTTACTTCTATTTCATCGGAATATTTGAATGTTCCGTCTATATCTATTTGTTTTAGTCTGTAAGCAAATACCGTTCCGCCAACCGGATTTTTATCTTTAAATGAATATACTTTTGTGGAATTTGAATTTCCGGCTCCTTCTATAAAAGCAACTTTTTCCCAATCCGAATTTATTTCTGAATTTTCTTTGCCGGATTTAATAACTTTTCTTTCTATTTCAAAACCGTAGTTGTTTACTTCCGTTGCGGTTGACCATTCCAATTCCACAGTGCTACCTTTTTGATTTGTTGCTTTGAATGATTGTAATTCTACTGGTAGTGGAGTATCGTCTAACTGATTTAGATGGTTTGCCGGTTGTGTGATATCAGTATTTCCTCCATTAACATAAGCAAATACCTTGGTAAATGGATTACCTGCATTTTTCCAAACAATGTTTGCAGATTGATTTTCGAAATTTTGTGAGCAAGATAATCTGAATCTGGCAATCCGCTTTTCAGAATTTATTATAGTTCCTGAACCAGCCCCTGGAGGAGTATTTGCAGCTACTCTTAATTCATTCCCTGAAATAGAAAGTTTAGATTGCGTTGGTTGTTGACTTGAATTTAGGTCAGAAGTTCCAGAAACAACTTCAAAGTTTAATGAACCTGTACAAATTCCAGTATTGAAATTCATTATTAGTTGTTGCTGAGCTAATTCGAAGCTTGTAGTAGGACTTTTGGGTTTTATTACTATATCAAACTCATAAGTTGAACTATTTACTTGTGTATCGTTCTTTAGTATTAGTTCATAATCCGGGTTCTGTCCAAAAATAATAGAACTAAAAATTAAACTAAAAAGAATTAAAAATATTTTTTTCATTCTAAAAACTCCTTTTATAAATTATTAAAATTTTATTCTAAGGAACTTGCGTTCCTTTAAAATTATTATTATCTACAGGTACAAAATCACTTGCATCGACAAATCCATCCATATTTGTATCTGAAGTTAAGTAACCACTTTGAAAATTTTCATTATCTGGTCCAGTATAATCAGATGCATCGATGAAACCATCTGCATTTGTATCACCGGCAATCATGCCCCAAACACCGGCTTCAACTTCCTTGGTGCCGTTTGTTCCGTAATATTTATCACTACCGGTTGTGAAATCATAATTTGCAGTATTATCATTTATTTTATTAACTTTTATTTTTTTTAAGTGCTTTATATGTTCTTTTTTTTGAATTTGAGCAAATGAAAAAGAACTAATTAGTAATAAAAATAATAATGTTACTGATATTTTTTTCATATTTTTCCTCTATTTTTAATTAATTAAAATTTTACGGAACTTGTGACCCTTTAAATTTATTGTTGTCAACAACAGTAAAATCGGCACTGTCTATAAAACCATCACAATTTGTATCAGAGTCTGAATAATTGTTTTGAAACATATTATTATCTATCCCCATAAAATCATCAGCATCAATGAACTCATCAGAATTACTATCTCCCCCATATAAACCAAACACTCCGCTGCCTAAATCTTTAGTACCGTTAGTTCCGAAAGCTTGAGAACCGGAAGAAGAGAAATCATAAACGGAAGCATTAGGTAAAGCAACGGCATTGGCGCTCATTGCGGCCAAATGGTTTCTATGCTTAACTACAATATAATAATTTCCGGCCGATTTATTCAAGGTAATTTTACTGTTACCATCATCGCCAACAATTTTACCGTCGTTACGTAAAAAAGCACTTTTAGAAGTAACAGCGGGACCGTTGGCGGATTCTCTTAATTCCACCAGTACCCAATCTACAATATTATCCGGAATTGCAGTAACAGATCTAGGGTCTTCCGAATAAGGTGAAGTTAAAGGAATAAGATTATTATTTTTTAGGTTTATATCCATATTCGTGCCATTGTAAGGTCCTTCCAGAAAAACTTTTATATCGGCCAAAACCGTGGAATTTCCCATAGAAATGGAAGCAATTCTTGTTTCCCAAGGTGCACCGCCGGTTGTCTTAATATATTCGTTTGTGGCCCAAAATGTTGCATCGTCAACGGGATCAACGGAAAGCATACTATAATCACCCCATCTGTGGCCTGTACCAGTTTGCGAACCGGAACCGTCAACAATATGAATTTCGGGAATAGTCATTTGTCCCAACGGATCGCTTGCAAGTCTTCCCGTCCATCTTATAGAGGGATAAGTATTATCACTTGAGACAGTAAATTCCATACCGATATCACCGTTACCGTTCATAGCAACACTGGCAACCCATCTGTGATCGGCATCGGGAGCATAAGTACCTTGTTGATAAATAGCCCAAGAACCGTTACCGGATTTTCTTAATTCGTACCATCTTACACCTGCATGGTCAACTCCAACATCAACGGTATGGTTAGTAACCATTGCTTCGTGGTCGCCAAAATTTCTGTACTGAAGACGAAACATTAAACGGTCGCTAACTGCATCCAAATTAACATCAGTATCTGGTTGAGGAATTGCATCTCGTCCACCTGTAATTTCCGAATCAAACGGATCGGTATTAAGTGTTGTAGTAAGTGTAAAAGTAGAATTATTCGTATTATTCCAATCAACATGGAACTCCCACATTCTTAATCTATCAGCAGGTACACCATTATCGGAATCATCTTGAAAGTAAGTAAAATAATTAGGGCTTCCTGCCGGAGGAGTATTAACACCGTCCCAATCGGATGGTAACATATTTCCGGCTTCTCCGCCGTTTGTTAGATTAGCAACGGCAAAATAAACCATTCTAGCAGTAGAATCTCCTTGTAACATTTTATCTCTTTCAAAAACCGTTGCGCCGGCACTTGCAAAAAACAATCCCTTATCAAAACCGTTTGTTGCCATGTAGTATCCGTCCGGCCAAACACCAAGGTGAGGGTAATCCGGCATATAATCATCAAATTCAAAAGCGTATTGATACCATTCTCCGGTCGGATCAGGTGTTTTTGATATAGCAACCAATTCATAATAAGGCGGATCTATAAAAATCCCTCGTTGATGCGGTAAAGAAAATTGAGAAATCAACCACCTATCTGCTTCTTGGTCATACAAAACAATGGGATCACCATCATTTGTTCCTGACCAATCACCATTAAAGCCATCCCAAATTGTACTTAAATCGTAAGGACCATATAAGGAATTTCCTTGTTTATCCCAAATTTGAAATGATAGATTAACAGCTTGTACATAATGGTTGGGACCAACATCACCTTGCGTATCGGGTGGATAAACACCATTGATGTTATTTATTCCCGCCCAATTTTGATCTAACGTGGCATCCGTAGTATTATTTGTTCCGAATGTTGATTGTACTACGGGATCACGTTTCAGTACGCTACCCGGAATTTTATTATCTGTTTTTTTATTAAAATAAAATTTGTTCGGTATTTCCTTTAGGCCGGTTTTATGTCTCGGCGGTATTCCTTTTATTTCTCTTAACGGTTTTGTAACTCTAAAACCAACGGCTTTACGTACAATAACTTGTGCTTCGGTATATTTGGTAAAAGCAAAAAAACCGAATATTAAAAAATAAATAATTATTTTATTCACAATAAATTATCCTCCTTTTTTAGATAAATATAACTTTATTTATAAATATATAAACTTTATACAACAATTGCTTTATAGAATGATATTTTTCTAAGAGTTTTGTTATTCAAAATTTAATTACCAATTTGTATTGCTCCGTCCGTACCATAATATTTATCGCTACCGGTTGTAAAATCGTAAGAATTAACACCTGCATTCGTAAAAGATACAGCAGCGGAACTCATAATCGGAATATGATTTCTATGCTTAACAACAATATAGTAGTTACCTTCTTTAACGCCGAAACGTAAAGGACTGCTACCATCGGGACCAACAACCGTTCCGTCTTTTTTTACGAATCCGGCTCTTTCTGCCACTTTGGTACTTGCGTCTGTTCCGGTTCTTAATTCAACCAAAATCCAATCTACAATATCGGGATTATTTTGATAAAAATCGGGTGTACCGTCTGCAGGAGAAGCATCCAAATCCGAAACCAATTCTCCGCCGTTGTGATTCCATGGAGAGACATTATACGGTTGTTTAATCGGTAAATATCCTTGAGTATTTAGTGTTGTTGACATTTCTCCGGTAGTGCCGGAATAGTTTCCTTGTAAAAATACTTTTAAATTAAGATCAACACCAATGGAAAAAGCACCTATTCTTGTATGCCAATCGCTATAACTTGTAGTAGGCATATATTCGTTAGTAGCCCAAAAAGTAGCATCATCATTGGGGTCAACATCAATTGCACTATAATCACCCCAGCGGCTAATACCTTGTTGAGAACCACCACCGGCAACGATGGTACCTTCGATAATTGTCATAGTACCGAGAGGATCATCATTAAATCTTCCGGTATATCGAATGGAAGGATATGTTGTTTTACTGGAGACACAATATTCCAATCCTATATTACCATAACCATCAAGGGCAATGCTTCCCATCCAACGATTATCTGCATCCGGAGAGAAAGTACCTTGTTGATAAATTGACCAACCGGAACCTGTATTTCTAAATTCGTACCATCTAACAGCAGCGTGTCCGGAAACATTAACGGTATGATTTGTAACCATAGCTTGATACGTACCGAAATTTCTATATTGTAATCTGAACATTAACCTATCCGAAAGATTATCCAGTTTTGTTCTTGTATCGGGTTGTTTAATTCCGTTCACATTGCTATCAAAAGCTTGTGTATTCAGTGTGTTAACCAAAGTAAAAGTTGAGTTATTAGGATTTGACCAATCCACATGAAATTCCCATAATCTTAATCTGTCTGCAGGAACATTGTTATCGGAATCATCTTGAAAATAAGTAAAATAATTAGGACTACCTGCAGGAGGTTTAATTACGCCGTCCCAGTCGGAAGGTAACATACCGCCGGCTTCACCACCGTTAGGCAAAGCGGCAACTTCAAAGTAAACCATTCTTGCAGTAGAATCTCCTTGAAGCATTTTATCTCTTTCGAAAACAGTTGCACCGGCACTTGCAAAACTATTACCGTCAAAGCCGTTTGTTGACATATAATAGCCGTCCGGCCAAACACCTAATTTAGGATAATCGGGGAAATGATCGTCAAATTCAAAAGCGTATTGATACCATTCGCCTGTTGGATCCGATGTTTTGGAAATAGCAATTAATTCATAAAAAGGGGGTGTATCACTACCATGAGGGAAAGAAAATTGAGAAGCAAGCCACCGATCTGCATCTTGATCGTAAAGAACAACGGGATCACCGTCGTTAGTTCCCGTCCAATCGCCGTTAAAACCATCCCAAAGCGTACTATTATCTGCGGGACCGTATAATGAATTACCTTGTTTATCCCATATTTGAAACGAAAGATTAATCATTTGAAAATAATGGTTAATACCAACATCACCGTCTGTATCCGGAGGCCAGCCGCCGAAAAGGTTTCCCACTCCGTCCCAACTACCGGTAACTTTTGAGGCATCCAACGTTCCGTTGGAATTTTGTACACCCAATGTTTGCTGTTGAATATTACCGTTATTATTTCTGCTTCTAAAATGATTCGGAACTTCTTTAAAAGATCTTTTCACCGAACCGGGTGGAATTAAGCGCATTTTTCTTAATGGTTGCGTTACTCTAAAACCAACCGCTCTTTTTACAACCGGTTGAGAATATATATGCGTAAATGTAATTAGAAGAAATCCCATAATGCCATAAAGTAGTGTTCTTTTCATAAATTCCTCATTTATTTAATTTGTTATTTACTTGAATTTGCAAATTGCAAATAATCAAAATTCATTTTAAGTTAATTCCCTATCTGTTTAGCTCCGCCCGTACCGTAAAATTTATCGCTACCGGTTGTAAAATCGTAAGATGTTACGGTATTACTTAGGCTAATAGCATTAGCACTCATAACCGCAAGATGATTTCTATGTTTCAGCACAATAAAATAATCATTTGCGGAAGCGGGAATTTCTATATATTCGGTTGTTCCGTTGTCACTAACAATTTTTCCGTCTTTTCGTAAAAAAGCACTATGTGATGCAATTGCCGTACCGTTTGCCGTGGTTCTAAGTTGAACTAGTATCCAATCGGTAATATCAGCCGGAATTGAGGAAACTGTTCTCGGATCTTCCGAATATGGAGCTTGCAAAGGTATTGAGCTACCAAGATTAGTTGTCATTTCATTTGAGTTAAAAGGACCTTCCAAAAATATTTTAATATCCACTTTTACTTTATACTTATATCCCAATGCAAATTCCGAAAAAGAATTTATACCGGAAGCATAAACAGTGTTTCCGATTTTGGAGGTATTCAATGAAGTCCAATCCGAACTGCTGTTTGCTCTTTTTAGAATTACCAAATCATCAATATTAATACCGCTTGGAAGGTTACTTGCATCCAAATAAACGGTTGTGGTAAAGTTTCCCGTTAAACCGGATTCCGTAATTGTCCAATATCTATCGTTTACAACGGCATCGGCTGTAACGGTTGTTCCTCCGGCAGATGTAGCGGAGCTTCCGTCAAAAGTTCCACCCGGATCGGATTCTGTTTTTTGTACTGTTAATGTTCCGCCGTCTGTATCAGTATTACTTGTAAATTCAACAGCGGCTTTGCTATTGCCGAACAGATACATAAAATTTTGTTGTTTAATAACATTTGCCGTAACAGATAAATCTCCTTGAGTGAATTGTATAATTTTGTTTGTCGGGAGGTCGGTCATAGAACTTGTTGTTCCCGCTCCCGGCCATTTAACACTTACCGAATTTATTTTGGTTGCATTACCAAGTCCGAAATGTGTTCTTAAGTCATTATGGCTACCTCGGCTTGATTGTGAAGAAACATCTCTGATTTGCGTGTAGGTATTGGAATTTATTGTAGCATTCAATTTAACCAAAGCACCAATTGCTTGAGAGTTTGAAGTAGAACCATCACCAATGGCTTTAACTTCGGTCCATTTATTGGAATTACCATTATTTATAAATAAACGATTAGGCCCTTCTCTACCCATCATCAAATCCAAATCGCCGTCATTATCAATATCAGCCCAAGAGGCACTTCTAGCAAAATCGTTATCGATTGTTAATGTTGTGCTTGTATTTGCAGTAAAAACACCAGTACCGTCATTTTCATACAATCTACAACGGTAGCCATCGTCATAACCTCCGTCATTTCCTACAAATAAATCCAAATCGCCGTCATTATCAAAATCCCCAAAAGCAGGGGAATAACTAAAATCCACATCCGTAATTAATGGACCAACACCGGATGTTACTTCAACTAAAGTTCCGTTATTATTTCTAAATAAAGTATTCGCCATGGGATTTGAATTATCATCTCCACCATTGGTTATATATAAATCCAAATCGCCGTCATTATCAATATCGCCCCACGCTGCACCTTGTGAAGGTTTTGAGGAGCTAAGTAAAGTAGTAATTGTAAAATCAAAATTCGGAGCACCTGTATTTACATATAAACGTGTATCATTCGCTTCATTTCCGGAGACGACAACAATATCAATATCACCGTCTTCATCAAAATCGGCGGCAGATAATCCGGCTCTGGTAGATTTTCCGGAATTGGTATAGGTATTTGAAACTGATGAAAATGTATATGAAGGTGGTCCGGAATTTTTATAAAGAAAATTATTAGCTGCACCAAATAAAGTTGCATTACTAGTTGCCGCATCCAAATAACCGTCATTATTATAATCAAGCCATTCAACAGCACCGGAAGAAGTAGATTGTGTAGCTACAATATCACCTGCGGTAGATGTTGTTTGTTTTGTAAAAGTTCCGTCTCCGTTATTTTTATGTAAGCTGTTGGGAAGATAATTAAAACCGTCGTTAACATTTGAGGTGTACATATCTAAAAAACCGTCATTATTATAATCTCCCCAAGATGAACCGCCTGATGTATATTTTTCCGTAACTATTTCACCGGCTGTTGCAATCGAATCAAAAGTTCCGTCCCCGTTATTTTTATAAAGAAGTCCTTCCCATTTATAATTTTGTTGACCGTTGGATAGATATAAATCCACAAATCCATCGTTATTATAATCTCCCCAAACGGTACCCCAAGTAACATACTTCCCGAATGTTTCTTGCGCATTTTGAAATTGTTGAGCAAATAATTTTGGGGATAATAAAATAGTAAGGACAAAAATTGTATTTAAGATGGTAATCTTTGATTTCATATTTCCTCTCTTTTATGGAATACGAGTTTATTTTACACTATGAAAAACAACTTTATATTTTTTTGTTACATAATAACACATTTAACCGCTTCGGTTTGTGATAAGCAACATAGTAACTTTATTAAATTTACAACATATATATAAATTTAAATTACGGTTAAAATATTCTTTTATATGTGATATAAATCACAATTTATAAGTATTTCTAAAATAACGAAACCTTTTCTTATTTTCGCCGGAAACAACTAAGGCGGCACAATACTCATCATTTATTTTAATATCATCCAAATGCCAATTATTCAAATTGTTTTTATCGTATCTAACAATTTTAGGATTTTCATCCAAAGTAACATCAAAACTTTTTAGAGATATTGATAATCCTTTACCAACGGCTTTTATAAAAGCTTCTTTTCTAGTCCAACAATTAAAAAACGATTTTTTCCTAAGTAATTTCGGTACTTGTATTAAACTTTCATATTCTTTTTTTGAAAAAAACTTTTCCGCTATTTCAACGGTTGAAAAATCGGGGTTTATTTTTTCAATATCAATACCTATTTCATTATTTAAAGTAATTCCTATCAAACAAAAATTACCGCTATGCGAAAGATTAAACATTAAATTATCATTACTTGAAGAATATAAGAAAGGCTTGCCGAATTCATTTACAAAAAACTTTATTTCTTTCGGTTGTTCTTTTAAGTATTTAGCTAAAATAAATCTCAAATTTGCATGTGAAAAAATGTAAGAATTCCTATCCTTTTCAAAGTGAAATTTATTTGCTTTTTTAATTTCCTCTTTTGATAATACTTTGGTAAAATTATTTAACTCAATTCGCATAGTTGTAATATCACACAACCAAATATGAATTTCATTTTTTTTTAACGTAATTTTATCGGTTACTAATTCCCAAGTTATTTTATTCATTTAATTTTTAAGTATTTTTGAAATATCACTCATTAGTATCAACTTAAATAGTTTTATAAATTTTTCTTTTTCTTTTGTAATAAAAAAATGGTCGCCTTCAATTAAATAATGATTAAAGTCGTGATTTGTAACTTCCGCCCATTTAGTTAAATCATTTTCATGTATATCTTTATCATATCTTCCGCCAAAAGCTGTAATAGGTACATTTATTTTTTCTTTACCTTGATATGTATAATTTTCACAAACGGCATAATCATTTTTGATTATCGGAATCATTAAATCCATTAATTCTTTGTGCTCAAGTAATTCATTTGCAATACCGTTCATTTTTTTTAGTTCATTAACAAAACTTTTCCTTTCCAATTTATGCATTATTGGTCCTCCCCTTTCAAGGAAAGGAGCTTTATGTGCCGATAT
>JALSTL010000129.1 GCA_026983755.1 Melioribacteraceae bacterium
ACAGGAACTCAAATTGCATATTATTTTATTTGTGAGAGAAAACTTTGGCTTTTCACTCACAAAATAGATATGGAGCACAACAGCGATGTTGTGGCAATGGGTAAATTTATATCCGATTCAACATATCAACGAAAAAAACACGAAATACGTATAGATAATATTGTGCTTGATAATTACGATGCGAAAACCAAAACGATACACGAAGTTAAAAAATCCGATAAAATGGAAGAAACACATATCTGGCAAGTAAAATATTACATAAAGGTATTAAAAGAAAAAGGGATTGACGGTGTAAAAGGTAAGATAGATTATCCGAAACTCCGGCAAACGGTTGAAGTTGAACTAAATCCTGGAGATGAGAAAAAACTAATGGAAATAAATAATTCAATTAATTATATATTAAAGAAAGAAACACCACCGAATGTTATTAATAAATCATATTGTAAAAAATGTTCGTATTATGATTTATGTTACATATAATTCTAGTTGCTTTAAATCGTAACACAGATTACTAATCTGTGCAACGAAAAACGGAAGAAATATTATGAAAAGAAACTATTACATTTTCAGCAGCGGAAAGTTAATTCGTAGACAAAATACACTATATTTTGAACCCGGTAAGGCAGAAGAACCGGTAGAAGCAGAGGAAGATATTATTGAAGTTGAAGATGAAACCAACGACAAATCTGCAGATGAGTATGAGCCCAAAAAGCTTCCACGCAAACCTTTACCAATAGAAGATATAGAAGCAATTTATTGTTTTAGTGAACTTAGATTTAATACAAAGTTTCTGAACTTTCTTGCCAAAAATCAGATTACATTACATCTTTTTAATTACTACGGTTATTATAGCGGAAGTTTTTACCCGAGAGAACCTTTTGTTTCCGGTAAACTATTAGTACGACAGGTTGCCTCATATTCTAACAATAATCTGCGAGTTTTAATTGCTCAAAAATTTGTAGAAGGTTCGGCAAATAACATTAGAAAAAATCTTCTTTACTATAACGCGCGCAATAAAGATATGTCTCCATTTATTCCGAGGATTGATAAACTTTTGAAACAAATAAAAGAAACAACTGATGTTCAAGAACTTATGGGTATTGAAGGGAACATAAGATCAACATATTATACTACTTGGAATTTAATTATAGATGAACCGATTAACTTTTCGAAAAGAGAAAAACGTCCGCCGACAAATGAAATAAATGCACTAATATCATTTGGTAATTCGTTAGTTTATACAACAGTGTTAAGTGAAATTTATAAAACGCAGTTAAATCCGTTAATTAGCTTTTTACACGAACCGGGAGAAAGAAGATTTTCTTTAGCTTTGGATTTAGCAGAAATATTTAAACCGTTGCTTTCGGATAGAATTATTTTTAGTCTGCTAAATAAAAAGCAAATTAAAGCAAAACATTTCGATAAAAAAATTAACCATTGTCTGTTAACCGAAGAAGGCAGAAAAATATATTTACGCGAATATGATGAAAAATTGAAAACAACAATTAAACATAGAACTCTTAAAAGGTCTGTTAGTTACAGACATCTTATTAGATTGGAGTGTTACAAGCTTATTAAACATATTATTGGAGAAAAAGAATATAAGCCATTTAAAATCTGGTGGTAAAAAACGTATCACAGATTACTAATCTGTGCAACAAAAGGTAAAAAAATGTATGTAATAATTGTATATGACGCCGCACCTAAAAGAGGTGTAAAACTTTTAAAATTTCTTAGACAACATTTATTATGGATACAAAATTCCGTATTTGAAGGAGATGTAACGGAAGCACAGTTCGAGATAATTAAAAAAGGAATAAAAGATAAAATCAATAAAGAAAAAGATTCGGTAATTATCTATCAATTCGATTCGGGAAATTATACTAACAGACAAGTATTGGGCGTAGAAAGAAATGAAACCGATTCATTCATATAAATTAGTTAAACCAGCATATATCGTCGTACCCCTAGAGATTTTACACTATTACAGGTCGACGTAAAAACACATAAAAAAAGCTTTGAAATTAGCATGAAAAAGGCTTATTTTGGGGCAGTTTTAATCGTACTATTGTAGAATTGAAATTTTTCATTCCCTATGTAATAGAATACTATATAGTTAGTTTTAATCGTACTATTGT
>JALSTL010000130.1 GCA_026983755.1 Melioribacteraceae bacterium
AATGAAATTGTATCGGTTGAAGATGAAGAGAAAATTATTAAAGCTGAAATAAATTTAAGTGAAGTTGAAAAGGTTAGGAACAAATTTAAGTTTATTGATGATATAAAATTACTCCGTTAACTTTGGAAATTGAAGAATTTGGCGGATAGCGTAAAATTTAATATTAGTAATTACGTTACCAAGCAATCAACTACACCAAACAAATACGGCGCTTTACTTGTTTGAAAATTTATCCAATAATTTTTAACGACATTCTTTTAGAAGCAAATATTTACAATGTTCGCAACCTTTTAAGTTTTTATTAAAATTCTTATTTCGTATATCCGTAATGCAATTTTCAATTACATTTCCAAATTTTTCAATTTCGGTTCGAGTAACTGTTTTAACTTTTTTACTTCCTCTAATAAAAAGTAACCGGAGTTCAAACGTTTCTATATTTTTATATTTTTCTTTTAACAGGAATGCATAAAACATAAGTTGATTGAAATACGAATCCACTTTCGCATCCAAATTATTTGATTTAAGTTTGTCTGTTTTATAATCAACAATAATAATTTTATTATTTTCAATTATCACTTTGTCAATAATTCCATAAAGGAAATAATCGTTTTGTGCTATATAAATTTCCAATTCATTTTCAAATTGTGAATATTGTTTCAGTTCATGAAAGTTTTTTGTGTTATAAAAAGATTTTAATAAAATTAAAATATCGTTTTTAAGTTTTTGTTTATAAACTTTATCAGAATTTTGCAATTCGTTTTCATGTTCAATTAAATATTGCACTTCTTTTTCCAATTGATTTAGCGGTACTTCTTTTTCCATAATCGCATGAATTATTTTACCGCCAATGTTGGCGCCAATATTAATTTCATCCGAATTTTCTTTATCATTAAAATCATCAATAGCGTCAACATCTTTATATTGTTTAACAATTTCAAGATAGCCGAGTTCGTAAGTCAATTGATATTTTCTTGGGCATTGCAAAAACAGAGCGATTTTAGAAGCGGAAACAATTTCATTTTTTTCGGTAGCAATAATTTTATCGGTTAGTATTTCATAATCTGCAATCGATTTTTCTTCAGTTAATTTTACATTTTCATTAACCTTGATATTTTTTAATATATTGATTGTTGTAGTATTTCTTTCGGTTTTAGTTACGTAAGTATTTCCTTGTAATTTCATATACGTCAAAGTATCGGTAAGTTCAAAAGAATTTTGTAAAATATCAAAATCAAGTGCATTAGAAATAAAAGAAGCAAAAGATTTTTTATGAAATTTGAAATTTTTATGGGAAAGCGAAATAATCAAATGTTCTTCCGCTCTTGTAACGGCAACATAAAGAAGACGTTTAAGTTCCGCAATATTTTTTTTTGCACTTTTATAATTATACAATCCTATAAGCGGAGCTTGCATATAATCATTTGCAAAATTATTTTTAATCGGAAGTTTGGCAAGCACTCCGTATTCTTTATCAATCTTCACATCTTTTGATGTTAATGAATCGTCTTTCCCTTTTTGATTTGTATGATAAAGAATTACAACCGGAAACTCCAAACCTTTGGCTTGATGAATTGTCATAATTTTTACGGAATCCGTATTATTATTTATTTCGGCTTGTCCTTCGTCATCGGTATTTTCAATAGCATCTTTTAAGTATAGAATAAAATCGTAAAGCGAGTAAAAACCTTGCGCAGTAATGCTTATGGCACTTTGAATTATCTTTTTCAAATTGGCTATTTCCTGTTCCGAATTTTTTTTTGAAGCTATATATGTCCAATAACCTGTTTCTTCTTTTATTGTCCTTATCAAATAATTAATTTCGGTTTTAGCGGATATTTTAATATGCTTTTCCAATAGGTCTAACGATTTTTTCAATTCTTTATTTCTTTTTACATAATTCCTAAACTTTTCAAAATATGTTTTACCTTCGGTTTTTGCTATTTCAGTTAGTTGAACATCCGAAAGTGAATAGTAAGGAGCGCGTAAAATATTTGCCAATGCCAAATCGTTACTTGGATTTATCAGAAACGACAAATAATTATAAATATCGTAAATCAATTGCTGTTGATAAAAACCTTTTCCGCCAACTATTGAATAAGGAATATTGTGTTTGCTAAATTCTTTTTCCAGTTCTG
>JALSTL010000131.1 GCA_026983755.1 Melioribacteraceae bacterium
CTCCGCAAGCAATGTATCACATGGACGTAACGGATTTGAAATTTGAAGATGAGTTGTTTGATATAATTTTTTGTATAAGTGTTATGCAATATGTAGAAGATGATATTAAAGGTTTTAAAGAAATGTACAGAGTTTTAAAACCGAACGGACAATTAATATTTGCAAGCGGAATAGATGAAACAAAACAAGCAACGGAAGTATATAAACAAAGAACCGCCGAACATAATTTTACGGTAAGAACTTACGGTTGGGATGTAAAAGAAAAAATGAAACAAGCCGGCTTTAACATAAAACTTTTTAATCCGTATAATGCTTCATCAAAAGATGAAAGAGCAAAATACGGATTGGGTATTCATACAATATTTTTAATGCAAAAATGACATACAAAATTCAATCAATCGTCAATTTCTTTCGGTAAAGATTCGAACCAAGAAACCACTTCGTATTTTAACTGTGGAAAATGCGGAGGAGATTTTATTTTAAATCTTTCGTCATAAGTATGAACAAATTGATAACCTTTATACGGCTTTCCCGTGCTCCAACTATATCTCGCAGTTACTCGTATATCGTTAGCTATCAAACCGCCGAGTATTTTCCACCTACTTAAAACACCGTCGTTATTTACAAGTCTGTTATCCGGCCCAATATTCCCGTTTTTGGCAAACATGGAAGCTTGGGTAATTATGTCGTGATGCTTTGTATGGTTATTATATTGAAGTCTTATATTATTTTCGGCAACCAAACCAAGCATATCATCGGAAGTTTTATCTATTCTCGGATCATTTTTATATTTAATATCATCAGTTTGAAATATATTACCGGCGTGTGAATTTCCGCGTGCGGAAGCAACAACGGTTAGTTTTCCTTTCAGAGTACCTTTAATAAAAACATTTCCTTTTTCAACAAAAATAAGACCGTTTGGAGCAAATGTTTTTAACGGCACTGTTTTTCTTTTACTCCATTTCGGAGAACCGTCAAAAATTCTATATTTATATGTAATTTTACCGTTTCCTAGAAGTCTAATTTTTACATCAACTTTATGTCCTGCCCCGGTTGTATCTTTAATTACAGCTCCATTTAAAGACGCTGCAGTTCGCATTCCCGTAGTATCGAAATCAACCGGTTTATCAACGCCTTTTTCATAACCTTTTTGGAAATCCGGATTTTTAGTTGGTCCCCATTTTCTTAGGTTTCCTTTCATAGTTACTTTACCCATAAAAACAGGATCTCCGTATGTTATTAAATTACTGTTCACATGAAAAGGTCCTCTGAAAGTATCACCTGTTGCCGGAATTGCCGAAATATGTCCATAGAAGTTACCGTATTTGGAATAATCTTCTCTTTTTAGTTTTACTTTAACGGTTTTTTCTTTACCATTAAACCTAGCTGTAGAAGTAATGATTTTCAGTGAACCGGCTAGAGCAACTGTGGTTTCTATTTTCCCACCGTCAAAATCGGTTTTCGGAAATCCGGCAGACCAACTATTATTTTCGAACACTTTATGTGCTGCCATATTTGCGGCAGATTGTGCCAAATTATTTACTTTCGTTTCCGTATAATAATCGGAAAAATTTTGTAAGGCTGTTGTTGCTACTCTACTGTTATTTCTAGTAAAAACCAAAAAGATTGTACTGAAACCCAGTACTAATAAAATTGCTGCTTTACCACCCATTTTTAATCTACCTATTTCTTAAATTTGGTGAAGAAATTCTTAATTGTTTCCATACTGCACTGGCATAATGCTCTTGATATTTTTCTTTACTGTTAGACGTATCGTAACCGTAAATATCTTCTAATCTTAAATCTATTTGAATACTTGTTATCTTGCTTGTTTTTACAACCGGTGTTGGTAAAATATTTCCTTCTATATCAAAATAAGATATTTTAAAATAAGTTATTCCAAGGTTAGCATCGTTCGGTATTGAGTTGCCAATAACACGATGTAAAATTCTGTCACGCGGATTTGGAGTTTCGTCAAGTTCACGCACCGAACCGGTATAATATTTCATTGTATCAACCAATCCGTCGCCATACGGATTTGAAGATGTGGGAATATCGGTTAAAAAAGTTATTGCCGTATCGGTAGCATAAATTATAGATTTTGTCGGGTCGGGTATCTTTTCCCAATTTTTACAATATCCTATTTTACTAAAATCAAAATTTATTACCTTTACTAAAGAAACTAAATTTTGTTGAACTAATAAATTTCCGGTATAGCTATAAGAGTTTTCTATCGAGGAATCATTAAGTTTGAACATTATTAATAATAACATTCCTCCTATAAACGATGAACCTAAAATATCTAATAAAGTACTTGAGCCCATTTATTTAATTCCTTAATTTTAAAAATACCAATAACTTCTTATTGAAGACATAACAATTGTATCTTGAATACCATTTCTGTTTTTCATACCCTCACTTGTTACCTTAACGGTTATTTTTTTATACCAAGTTCGTATATGAGACGGTATATTTGGATTTCCCGGATTAATGTAACATACTGCACATTTGACTTCGTAATCATCTGCATCGGGAATATTTTTAATTATATCCAGACCGTTGTAATCGTCCATATCGTCAAAATAAGGATATACTTCGTCTTTATCTTTGCCTAATTTGTTAACTAATGTCAAGTTAGACAGTAATTCCGCCGGATTCTTCACATTATATTCGTCAAAATTTTTGGTAAATGCTTCTTCTATAACGGAATTTGCAACGGAAGTAGCTAAAATTTCCACTTTGTTATCAACCAGTATTTCATTTGTATTAAGATTTCCGGTATTTACTTTTAGTATAACTACCGAAAGCAACATTAGTGCTCCAATAGTTATCATCATTTGTCCGCCGTTCATTGTTATAACCTATTTATGTTTCTTGTTTAAATTTTTTTAGACTAAAAAATTTTTTTCATCTTTTATAAAATTTTAGGTATAAACCTATACGGAGTTTTTTGAAAATAATTTTGATATTCCGGGTCCCGCAAAAGATGATCCTCTTCTTTAATTGCTCTAACTATATAAATAATTGTCCACATTATTAAAGCAAAGAATGTTATACCGTTCATAACCGGTATTGTTAAAATCCACCAAGCAAATACTTTGGAAGCATAAGCAGGGTGCCTTACAAATTTATATGGACCTCTTTTAACCGTACCTCTGTTTGTTAAATTACTACATTTACTGCCAAGTGAAATCGTAGCACTTACATAAATTGCGTATGCAATTAAAGCAACAATTAATAAAATATAGTTCAACGTAAACGGAAGTATCAATTTTTCATCATCGATATTCCAAGGGAAATAGTCTGTTGTTATAGCATTAAACGGAGGATAACAGGCTAATGTAAAAATCCAACTTACAAATGAAGTATCAACCGAACGAACAGTATTATTAAGCTTTTTGGATTCAATCAAATATCCAAACAAAAAGAATGAAGTATCTATAAAAAATAAGACGGAAGTAATAAGAGAATACCAATAATAGAGAGGAATATCCATATTTTTTATACCGGTTACAAATGCAACTGTATTTTTTACCAAATTCCAATTATAAACCGTAAAACTTAGCATTACCGGGATGTAGAACATTTTTACAAATAAAAACAATAAATCTTTTGTTTTATGTTCGGGAATTATTTTAATTTTTTTTTGGTCGGGAATTTTTAATATAAAGTATTTATAAAATATATTAGAGACAATATCATATAATAAATAAAATCTTAAATGAGTTTGTTCTTTTGTTGTAAACGTTTGAAACCAACAAAAAACCAAATAAATAATAGCAATAGAATTTAAAATAATTGTAGCTTCACTTCCCAAAAAATCTATGTAATAGGGAAGAAAATTATATACTCCCAATAAAAATATAACGACTATTGATTCATTAATAGTATTTTTTATTTTATCAAGAGTTAATGTACTTTTTAAATAAGCAATAGTTGTCATTTAAATATTAAAATTATTTAGGTGGATCGCCTTCGTACCAAGCCAAAACATTAAATCCTTTTAGTTTCGGAAAACTTGGCGGTGAAATTGTTTTTAATCTTTCATCATAATCATATTTTCTACCATAACCCCAAAGTTGACCTGTTTGGGGATCGAATTTGCCTACTTTCATTCTTTTATGTTCAATTAAAGAACCGTAAAAATTAATTATACCGGCATCTGGTTTTGTTTCGGCATTTTCTGCCGTTAGTCCGCCCCATTGAACATAAATTGCAGCTTGAATATTTATATCTTTATTATTGGGGGGAGTATCTGCAACAACAACGGCATTATCGGCAACAATTCCCAATAAATCGTCTGAAGGTACTTTCCTCGGATCATCTTTATATGTTACATCGTCATCCAATAAAACCATTCCCTTTCCTCTTTGTTTTTTACCGTGGCAAGTTATTAATAATTGTCCATCTAATTTACCTTTTAATCTTACAACGTAATTATCGGCATAGATAACTTTATTAGGTACTTTCGAATTAATATCGTAAGTTGTTGGACGTCCGTTTTTTGTAAATTTAACATCCATATATTTACCCTTGAGATCAATAAACAAGGTATCTAAACTAGGAGAGTTCCAACCGACCCTTTGCCCTTTATATTTTTTTTTGCCTTTATTGTTTCCGTACAAATACCATCCGTTTTTTTTCGCAATATTTCGTAAATTCCGCATAACCCCGCTTGGTCTTACCAGTTTTATATTAAAATGTAATTTATTCGGATCTACATTGGGGTAATGCTGATCCTTATGTCTTCGGCTATAGTATTTGAAATCAGAGCTTTTTGAATAAACATCACTTAAAAATGTAGGATGGTTAAAAACCGGGATACGAGAACGGCAATAAATTGCTCCTTTTACCGTATCGGAACCAGTCCACCAAATACCGCCGGAGTTTTCACTATATGATGCCATCTTGGTTAACTTTTGCGGTCCGTATAAAACAAGTACAACTTTATGTTTTTTATTTTCATCCTTACCGTAATATGCATCCGTTCTAATTCTATATAAATCGGAATATGTGGAATCTTGAACCAGAACCGATGTAACGGTACCGCCGTCAAATTTTTTATTTTTAAAAAATGTTTTTTTCCCTTTTACCAGTTCTATTTCTTTAGGTTTTTGCCAAAAATAACTTACAACTATATTGGTTGCGCTTCTGGCTATTTCCAGTGCTTTATTTTCGTTTAGCGTTTCCTCCATGTTTAAGTTTGCTTTATTGGAAACCGTGAAAAAATTTCTGCCGAATATTAAAAAAATAGCACTGAAACTTATAACTAATATTAAAATTGCTCTTCCGTTCATGATTTTATATCCGTTACGTTAATTAATTATCTGTTTTTTAAATTTTTAATGGATATTTTTTTTGTTTTACTTAAAGATGAAAAGTATAATTCCCCTTCTAATCTTTCAGAATTATCAATACTATATTTATAATTATATCCATATATATCTTCTATTGTGATATTATATTCAACAATTTTTATATCTTCCAAATTACTGATTGGTGTAAACAAAGTATCTCCCTTATTATTTAAATATGTGAAATGTAATTTGGTAACTCCGTAATTTAGTTCCAAAGGAACATTGCTATTAACTTTTCTATATAAATATTTATCTCTAGAATTTAGTGTTTCCGTTACATAATCGCCCAGATAATATTTTACTATATCAACGTTTCCATCTCCGAACGGGTTGTTTTTATTAACGGGAACATCCGTTTTGAAAGCCAAAGTAGAATCCGTTGCTTCAACAATAGGATCTTTAATAATATCGGACTTCGATTTATCCATACAATAACCTATTTTACTGAAATCGTCAGAAATTAGTTTATTAAGTTCAAACATGTTTTTTTCCAAAATACTTTGTGTATTGTATCTATGATTTTTTTCCACAACCACAGCATTGTATCTGAAAAGCATTAATAAAAGCAAGCCCCCTACTATAGTTGAACCTATTATAAGCAAAAGAGAACTACTACCCATTATAAACCTGTATTTATTTTAAATTTAATCATATTTACCTTAAGTAAACCGGTGGTTTGGGATGACTATTCCCGGACGAACTTTTGCCGGACGAACTTTTGCCGGATGAACTTTTGCCGGACGAACTTTTACCCGACGAACCTTTACCGGATGAACTTTTACCGGACGAACTTTTACCGGACGAACTTTTGCCGGATGAACTTTTGCCGGATGAACTTTTACCCGACGAACTTTTACCGCTACTACTTTTCGGAGGAGCTTTGGGTGTAACGCCGGACATTTCGGGCCAATATCCATAAATTTTTGATGCGGTTACAATATCTTGTTTCCCATTGGAATTTTTATAAGGGCTTTTAACTTTTACAACCATTTTTTTATAAAAAGTTCTGTTTGAACTAACAGAATCTATATTATCCGGTTCGATGTAAAATACGGATACATATACAGATTCTCCTGCTGCGGTTTTGAATTTAAAACCATTATAATCATCAAAATCATCAAAATATTTTGAGGTTGAATCTCTTTCACCGGAATCCGGCCCTAAATCTTTTATTTTTGTCAAAACCGCACCGTTCGAAATAGAATACGTTGATTTCTCGTCAAAACGTTTTGTGGCAGCTTCGGCAATTACAGAGTTTGCAACTTCTTGAGCATGTATATTCATTTGGGAAGATGTTGTAATATCATCGGTATTTATCATTGAAGTATTCATTCTTAAAACTATAACCGATAATAAAAGCATTGCTCCTATTGCCAATAGCATTTGTGATGTGCCCATTTGGTTTTCCTTTTATCGTTTTATTAAACTAATTAATATTATCGTACATAATTCCAAAATATTAAATTACTTTTTGATTTATATCACACTTGCAATTTTAATGCCAGTAGATAATTTTTATTTTTATTTGTTTTCTAACATAAATAGTAACTTAACCGATATTTTGAAAAAACACTATGAGCCAAAATGAGACACACACATTAATTATACATTTAATAAACTTTGTTTTTAATTTCTTAAACTTGCCGAAGTTGTTATATTTGTAAATCTTAAAAATTTAATTTTGTGAGATTATGAATCCAATAAATATTCTTGTAGCTGTAAATCTATTTGTTTCAATTAGTGCTAATATTTCCGGTGCTAAAAAGGCAATGAAATCTAAAATGACAAAAGTTATAGAAAAACCCAAAACCTTTTTACAAAAAACACCTCCCAATATTGCAGCTTTGGTTTTGATTTTAACAATTTTAGCTGTTTTTAATGTGGGAACTTTTCCCGATGAAATTAAAAATCAATACAATGTTTGGAGAATTACAGGTTTAGTTTTATTTGTGGTTTTTTCTTGGATACAAGTTATGGCATATAAAAGTCTGGGAAACTTTTATTCGCAAGATATTGTAATATTTAAAAATCACAAGTTAAAAACAAACGGATATTACGGAATAATCAGACATCCACAATATATCAGTCAAATTCTTAGCGATTTAGGCGTAGGTATTGCTTTGATGAGTTATATTATTATTCCTCTTGTTATTTTAATTGAATTACCTTTATTTATAATGAGAGCAAGATTGGAAGACAATTTATTGAAAAAACATTTTAAAGATAAATTTATCAATTATAAAAAAAAATCCGGTTTCATTTTTCCATTTATCGGATAATTATATTATGAAGAAAAAACATATCACATCAATTGTTTTGTTATTATTTTTTTTTGCTACAACATTCGGATTGCAAAATAATATTAAATTTATTTTTAACGGAAAATCCGTAGAACTTAAATCCATTAAAATCAATAAAGTTGTTTACATATCGTCAAAAGCATTAGCCAAAGCGTTTTCCATCAATTATTATTATAACACAAAAAATAAAAAATCGGAATTAAAATTTAAGAATTACAAATTAAAGTTTACGGGGAATAATAATTTTATAGTCATAACTTCAAAAAAAGGAAATAAACATCAAATATTCCAACTACTACAACCCGCTCAACATGTTAACAATGATGTTTATATACCGTTAATTGCATCTATTAAATATTTAAGCTTAGCATCCGAAAAAAAAATTAACTATAATCCGGAAAATAATTTTGTAACCGTAAATAACAAAATTATAGATACAAAAAACATTGTGGGTTGGAACAAAGCAATAGTTGATAAAAATACAATTAAATATGATATCTTTTCGGCAAAAATAGAAACCAAAGCAAATGGAACTTTAATAAGGTTCAGAACAAAAAACGAAATTAGTAAGCCGACAAGTTCTATAAAAGACAATATACTCTATTTGTTTTTACCCCGAATAACCGTAAATAAAAATTTAATAGAAAATATCAAACCGGCGGGATTTGTTAGAAAAATCAGAACAAAATATGTAAAAGGAAATCCACAAATAGAAATTAATTTAAGAAGCGGTTATGACAAATACGAAGTTTTTTATGATGAAGAAATAGGAGAATTATTAGTTTCAATACACAATAAATTTACAAATCCGAAATATTTTAAAAATAAAAAACTTGATAAATGGAACTTTAAAGTTATTGTTTTGGATGCCGGGCACGGAGGTAAAGACCCCGGAGCTATTGGTATAAACAGAATAAAAGAAAAAAATATTAATCTTGCAATAGTAAAAGAATTGGGGAAACTACTTGAACAAAACATGAAAGATGTTAAAGTGATTTACACACGTAAAAACGATAGATTTGTTGAACTCTACAAAAGAGGAAAAATTGCAAATGAACATCATGGTAATTTGTTCATCTCAATTCATTGTAATTCATTACGCAAAAAACCAAGTAAGACCAGAGGTTTTGAGGTTTATTTACTAAGACCCGGAAAAACAAAAGAAGCTATTGAAAGGGCGGAATTTGAAAACAGCGTTATAAGTATGGAAGATGACCCTTCGCGATACAAAAAATTGAACGATGAAAACTTTATCTTAGTCAGTATGGCAAATGCTTCTAATGTAAGATACTCCGAATCTTTTGCAGATATGTTAAATACCGAATGGATTAAAAACGTTTCGATTCCGTCGAGAGGAATAAAACAAGCCGGCTTTTATGTGTTGGTTGGTGCCGCAATGCCGGCCGTTTTAATTGAAACCGGATATTTATCGAATAAAAAAGACGTCCGTTATTTAACAAGCAAAACCGGTCAAAAAGAAATTGCCAAAACAATTTTTGACGGAATAGTTAAATACAAACAATATTACGAAAATTCGCTTGTCGAGTAATTTTTTATTCTCTTATTTTACAATTTTTATAATGTTAAATTATTTTTATAATTTTTTAACCGGTTATATTTTTTCAAAAAATTGTTTTTTCGGTTATCAGAAACAGGGCAACATTTTTTGCAATGTAAAAATTTTTTGCTGCATTTTAACCCGAATTTTGCTATAGAAAAACAGAATAGCTCTAACCTATTGTAATAAAAGCAATTATTCTAATGCAAAACATTAGGAAGGGTTATCTTTTTAACTTATTGCATATTAGAGTTTTATAAACAATTTCTAAATTCTAATGCATAATTTGAGTTTAAATCGGTATAAATGTGTTTATATATTTCGCTTAATGATATTAAAAAGTTAACTTGCCCTAATTTTTATGGTTTTTCAAATAACATTTTATAGTTTTAAATTCATACCAAACAGCAAATCCGTAAAAAAAATTTTCATCCTTTTTAACGTTGTTATTACAAAAAACAATTCTCTTTAGAAGTTTTTTTACTTCAAATTAGCCCGAAAACGCATTTTTTTAAGAAATACATTTCGTAATAAAAATTCTGGCATTATTGCTGAACATTCCCTTACGGAAATTTTAAGCAAAAGGGGAAAAAATGTCAGCTAACACTAAAAAACTTATTAAACTGTTTTTAATATTTTTTACAATATCATCTTTTTCAATAGCCTCGCCGTTATACAAAATGAGTGTAACAAAGGTTAGTGAAACCTCAAATCAAATTGCCGTTTATATAGAAAGTACCGGTAAAGATTTTGAACTTACATCATACCAATGTGCTCTTAA
>JALSTL010000132.1 GCA_026983755.1 Melioribacteraceae bacterium
TTTAAGTAGATATTCCGGTGGTTTTTGAGATGAATTTGCAGCAGCGGATCCTCCTTCAGCTCCACCAGTAGTAGCTGTTTTTTTCTCCTCGGAAAATGTTCTTAAATTTGAGCCTAGAGTTACACCGGTACTGGAAAGTAACCATTCCCAGTTAATACCTTTTTCTCTTAACTCTCTAACATCAGCTTCAAAAAATATAGCGGAAATTTTAACTTCTCTTGAATTTAACGGAGCATATTTTTCTATTGCCAGATTTTTTACACCATTAAGTTTTTTTCTGACTAATATTATATTAGCTTTCTCTTCATATTCTAAATTGTTAAACTGAACTATGATAAGTAAAGCTTTCATATAAGGAAGTTTATTTATTTCTACACCAATGGGAGAATTAATATTAGCTGTAGATACAATTTTTTTGCCGCTATGTCTTTCGCTAACCTGGCTTAAAACTTCTATTGCTTTATCAAAAGGTGTAAATTCAGAAATTGTAACTAATTCATCAGGATTTTTATAATCTTGATTTCTAATTTCTCTTTCTACATTGCTTTGTGCATAAAGCGGCACAATTAGAAAAAACAAAACTACCGTAACCATTATTTTTTTCATTTTATTTACTCGTTAATTTATTTTCATTTTCTGCTAATTTGTTATCTAATTTCAGTGTAATTTTTTCAATTATTCCACCCTTGTTAAGTATAAACTTCACTTCATTTTTATCGTAATCTATTTTTGTTAAATATCCTAGATAAACTTCATCTCCTTCCCAAAGCAATTGTGTTTTACCGGAAGCATCCGTTAAGTATGCCCCGTCCGGAACAAGAGCTAATAGTTGTCCGGTTTGAACATCCAATAATTTCTTGTTATTAGGTGGAATTTCGTCTCTTATTAAAGGATAGAAAATATTATACAGAGAATTTGCTTTCAGTCTGTTTTCCTTGTATTCTGAAGAAGCAAATTGATCGTTATCGGCATAATAAACAATAGCCTCTAAATTAAAGCTTACCAGATAATGTGGAAATCCTTCATCATCAACTTCAACAAAGTTTTTCAAGCTGCCTTTATTTATTTTTTTTAGTTCTTTGCTTTGTTCTATGGCATAAACTAATTTGAATAAATCATTAAATTCAGCTGTTCCTTTAATATTATATTTGTAACTTTTAAAATCTTTTACATCACCTGGACCTACATATTCTATATCAACATGAGATAAGTCCGAAAAGTTACGGGTAGTTGCATCAACAAATTTAAAGAAATTTGATTGTCTTATATTTTCCGGTATAATAAATTTTCTTAGTGCTAATATGGAATCTAATTCGGAAGCCCTACTTTTCAAATCTGCTAATTGCATTTCCAATTCTTCAGTATTTTCAGCATTAACTTTCAAATCTTTTAGTTCTTTTTCCTTTTGTTCAATTTCTTTAGCTTGGAAGTAATATGCATATACACTTCCACCAATTGCAATAACAAAGAATATTCCCACTAAGGCTAATGTACTAACAATTTTTCTATTCATTATTTTTTGTCCTCATCTTGCTTAAGGTTAAATTCCAAGGAATAAGCAAATGTTTTTGTTTCTCTTAAAGGTTCGTACCTAACATTTTTTAATGACGCTGACGTTGTATTTTCTACAAATTCAGTAAGTACTTTTCTTGAAAGAGCAAAACCGTTAACTTGAACAATATTATTTGCATTACTTTCCAAATTAGATATCCAAAAGTTTCTTCTTCGTTCAATAAAATCAGAAACATTTACCAACATTTTTCCCCATAGTTCAGTGCCTTCTGTGGCAGCGTTAAGTTTTGCTTGTGTATTATCAAAGCCACTAATTTTATTACTGTACTGTTCCATTTCGGCAACAATAAGTTCATTCTTAGCTTTTAATTCTTTAAGCCGGGCAATTTCATTTTCTTTGGCATCAATTACCTTAGTATTTTCTAAAATTTTAAATGTAAAGAAAAAGGTGGCTGCAAATAAAAACGGAAGTACCGCTACACTATGCCATCCAAATTGTATTGCTTTTTGATTTTCTTGAATATATTTAGGTAAAAAGTTTATACCGGAATATTCTTTATCTTTTTCTTCAAAATATTCCAATCCACCTACTAATGGCAAAG
>JALSTL010000133.1 GCA_026983755.1 Melioribacteraceae bacterium
TTACTTTAGAACAAAATTATCCGAATCCGTTTAATCCTTCAACCACAATTAGCTATGCAATAGGTAAAGCACAACAGGTTACTTTATCTATATTCAATATACTTGGTCAAAAAGTTGTAACATTAGTTCAAGGAAATCAAACTGCAGGATATCATCAAGTAATGTGGAATGGAAAAAATTCAAATGGCGTTAATGTACCGTCAGGAATTTATTTTTACAATATTCATGGTTCAAACGGAACAATTACTAAGAAGATGATTTTAATGAAATAGGTTAGTTAGTTAAATTTGCCGGTTTCCAATTAGTGGGATGCCGGCAAATATTTATGTAAATTACTTAAAAAACTTACGAAACAGTTAAAACTCTAAACTACTAAGAGTTAAGAGGATTAAGATGAAGAAATTATTAGTAACATTCTTTTTGCTTGGTTTTATCACTTATACTTTTGCCGGTACAACAGGTAAATTAGCTGGATTTGTTAAAGATAAATCCACAGGAGATCCATTACCCGGTGTGAATGTTGTTATTAAAGGAACATCATTAGGTGCGGCAACGGATGCCGAAGGTCAATATTATATTGTTAATATACCGGTAGGAACTTATACTGTTGAAGTTTCAATGATTGGATATCAAAAAGTAACAATAAACAATGTAAATATTTCTGCAGATATTACTACAAAATTGGATATCAACCTTTCCGAAAAATCTTTGGAACTTGGAAATATAGAAATTACCGCAAAAGCTCCTCCGGTTCAAAAAGACTTAACCGCCACAACTAATGTAATAACTTCTCAACAAGTACAAACTATGCCGGTAACAGATTTAAAACAAGTGGTGGGTTTGCAAACAGGTATTGTTGTTGTTCCGATTAGATTGGAACAAGCCGGACAATTTGGAAACTATAATACAACCCCGGATGACGGATTACATTTCCGCGGAGGACGAACAAACGAAACGGCTTATTTGCTTAATGGTATTTCATTAAAAGATCCGATTTGGGGTGGATTTAATATTGAAGATTTACCTATGAGCGGACTAAATCAATTAGTTACATATACCGGTACTTATCTTGCAGAGTTTGGTGAAGGAATGTCTGCCGTGATGAATATGGTTAGTGAACCACTTCATCAAAAATCCAAATTTGCATATACGGCATATACAGATAATCTTGGTTCTTTAAATATTGAACACTTAAATACTTATAATCATGAACTTGTTTTCAAAGGTGCCGTACCTGGGTTTGATAAACTTCATGTAAATTTAGCAGGTAGATATTATACAACAAACGGAAGATTTAACGGTTATATTTACCCCAATTATCGTGATAGCGAAGGTAGAGATAAATCCGGTAAACCTAAAATTGTACCTATGAATTATAATGACTTAATTAGCGGATTAGGTTCCCTCGATTATAATATTACAGATAATATTAGAATACTTTTGGGAGGATTATATGTAAAACAAAACAAAAGTATTTATAATCATTTTTTTAAATATAATCCTTACGGGGCACCCCGAATTAAAAAAGATTATTGGCTTGGTTATTTACAATTAAAACATGTTCTTTCTAAAAATTATTTTTATAACATATCCGCAAGCCGCTATGTTAAACATTTTAAATCGAGTGTTTTTGATGATTTGGAGTCAGGTTTAATTGAAGACCATTTGTTATCGCCCGATTTATTCAGTGTATCCGGAATAGATTATGTCTGGTTTAATAGCGGGTCAACAAGCGATCAATTTAGTTTTAATTTTCTCGGACAAGTTACCCCAATTCATCAACTGAAAACAGGAATTAGTTTTACACAACACCAAATCAATTATCAATTCAGAAACCCCACGGCTCCGGATGCGGATACAACTATAGTAAGAATGAAAGCTTGGGAAGCTTACCATAGAAAACCATATATAATGAACGGTTACATACAAGATAAAATGGAATTTAGTAAAATCGGAATGATTTTAAATATTGGTTTACGTTTCGATTTGGTTAGTCCTAAAACTTATAAAATGTTAGATAAACTTCGTCCGACAACTTCCAAGATGGTAATGACCAAAGCGAAACATTATGTAAGTCCTAGACTAGGGGTTTCTTTCCCGATAGCCGATAAAATGGCAGTAAGATTTGCTTATGGTGTTTATTATCAATTTCCGCATTTCTTTTTAACTTATCAAGGAGCCAATGAAGAAGACCCGATTTATCCTAATTACGGTTTGAACGAAGTTACAACTATTGGAGATGGAGATATAAATCCCGAAAGAACAACATCTTACGAAGCAGGATTACAGATAGGCGTTAATAGTCAAACTTCACTGAATATAACTACATTTTATAGGGATATTTCCGATTTGGTAGGATTAAAAACAATACACGGACCAAGAACATATCAATTATTTACTAATGATGCTTACGCCATTGCAAAGGGTATTGAAGTTGCTTTTCATTCGAAAATATCAAAAAATTTAAGCATATTTGTTAACTATACTTTTTCAGAAGTTAGTGCAAGTAAACAAAGTACATGGTATGTACCGTTATTTCCGCAGAACAGAACATTTATTGCCGATTGGGATATACCTCACAAATTGTCATTTAATATTGAATATTTACATCCTTCTCAATTCGGATTTTCAATTATCGGTAATCTAAATTCCGGTTTCCCTTATTCACCTAATTCACTTAATCCCAATTCAGTTAGAGGTCCTGCACAAAATAACATCGATATTAATTTGTATAAGAAATTCAAATATTTCGGTTTATCGGAAACAATTTTTGTTCACATAACAAATATATTTAATAAAAAGAATGTATGGTGGGTTTATCCCGATACTGGCAAGCCAGGCGTTGATGCTAACGAAGCGACATCGGATGATTATACAAGAGACCCGAGTGCCTGGGGTCCGCCTAGACATATTAGAATTGGTTTAAAAATAAACTATTAGAACTTAAGAGGATTGGAATTGAAAAATAAATACTTGTTAATACTTATTTTATTGATTGGTTTATTAACGGTTAATGCACAAAGTAAAGACCCGCATAATTTAATGCGGTGGAATATTTTTGACGTAAATAAGTTAACAACGAAATTTTCAAATACAAATGTACTTGCCAATGGCACCGATCAACCTAATGTATTTCCCGCATATCCACCGTCTATGGAATATCCAAGCGGTAGCGGAATTAATTACGGAGGTTGTGTTTCATTAGTTATTGGAGGTAGAAGACAAGCTGATGCCGGAGGTAAAAACCCACACGATTGGCCTTATTTCGATTCGGGAATGGAAGAAGGTCCGGCTTGGATTTGGGATCCGCACCATTTCCAATCATACTCAAATCTGGTACATGGAGATAGAACCCCGATGAGTGACGATCCGGAAAGTTGGCCTGTGGAAGGTGTTAATAAAGGTTGGCCCCAATTTTTGCCAAATTATACTTATTTAACTCTTGAGGACTTAATTAATCTTAATCCAACAGAAAATCTTACACTACCTAAAATACCTATATTACTCGATTCGTTAACCGGTTGGCCGGGAGCAGGAACAAACGGACAGCAAATTGCAGATCAGGAAAGTTTTTCCATTGCTCATACTGTCAATTACGTTGCAGAAAAAGAGCCCGGTTCTACCGAAAGATGGCTTAATGTTCAAACTATTACCAGAGGTCTTGCTTGGAAAACACCCAAATACGAAGACATGATTTTTTGGATTTTTGTTATTAGGAATATGGGCGAGAGAATCGATTCTTGTTTAATTGGTATTTTTAATAACTATCAATTTGTTGCGGATTTTGAACCGTTTGGAGGTCCTGCAACGGACGGCGAAGGTGGAGAAGACATTTTGTATTGGGACCAGAAACGTCAATTGGCTTACGGTACCGATTTTAACGGCGAAGAATTAGATATTAGAGGTAATGCTATCCCTCCTTATAAAATTGCTTGGGGTGGTACGGTTGTATTAAAAACTCCTAGAAATATGGGCATTACTCGCTTTGATGCTTTTGACGGTTTAAAACTTTTTTCTACAAGTGAAGAAAACGGCATTTATAACAGAAACCTTTATTGGTACAATTTATTAAATGTTGGTGATCCAGATGATCATAATTCCGACGGTATTGATGAAGGTCCTTATCACGATGCATGGAACGAACAATGGAATAATTATAAATACGGTTATCCTTATAATATTATGGCATCCGGTCCGTTTGATATGCAACCCGGTGAGGTTGATACATTAATAGTCGCGACAGTTTTCGGACAAAGCAAAGAAGATTTAATAACTAATGTTGATAATGCAATAGCACTTTACAAACTGAATTTCAAAGTACCTAAACCCCCGCCGGAACCAAATGTAACGGCAATTGCCGATGATGAAAAAGTAATTTTAAGATGGGATAAACGAAGCGAAAAACATCCGCTTTTCGAAGGTTATAGAATCTATCGTTCCGAAGACGGTGGCTCTACTTGGAGTGCAAATTATGCTACCGATGAAAACGGTACACCTATTGCTCCGATACCTTATGCTCAATTTGATCTGGATGATGAATATTCCGGCGTTGATGCCAATAATCCTCTTTTCTTTTTTGGCAATAACACGGGTTTACAACCTATTATGAAAATTGATGAAAATAACGATACAACTTATGAATGGATTGACGACAAAGTAAACAATAACTTTACATACAGATACTGGGTGGCTGCTTACACTCATGGAGATTCTTTGGAAGAACCATTGGAAACTCCTCCTGCTAATAATCCGAAACTTGAAAATGACAATACAGTGGAAGTTATACCTGCGGCTAAAATTGCAACAAAAAACTTAAATGATATTAAAATTGTGCCAAATCCATATAAGGTTTCAGCGGAATGGGAAACAAACATTGGGGAAAGGAAAATAGCGATTACGGGTTTACCTGCAAATTGTATAATTCATATCTATAATACAGCCGGTGAAGAAGTAATTGAATTGAATCATAATAGTAATTCAAGTTATGTCTATTGGAATTTGAGAAATAAAAACGATCAAGAAGTTGCTCCCGGTTTATATTTTTATCAAGTTGAAGCTGGTAAATTAGGAACTAAAATCGGAAAATTTGTAATAATACTTTAACGCTAACCGATTGGTAAATTGGAGGTCTTAAACTAATGAAACATTTTAAATTCTTATTATTTATAATAATCTTTTTAGTAAGCGGATATAATTACGCACAAAAAGATCATGTCGGTACTTCCATGGCAAACTATTTGAAAATTGGTATTGGAGGGAAAGCCGTTGCAATGGCAGAAACATTTACTGCAATTTCCGATGATCCGACGGCACTATTTTGGAACCCGGGAGGAATTGGATTCCAAAAAAATTTAGCATTAAACTTTTCTTATACACAATGGATATTTCAAACCAATTCAAGCTTTTTCGGAACAGTAATTCCTTTCGGTGATATTGGGACATTTGGTGTTAGTGTCAATTCTTTTAATTCGGGGGATATTGAAGAAACTACAATTACCAAACCTCACGGTACCGGACGAGTTTTTGATGCTTCCGATATTTCAATTGGCGTTAGTTATGCACGAATGTTAACAGATAGATTTTCCGCCGGTATAACCTTAAAATATATTCAAGAAAATCTATCGCTTGAATCTGCTTCGGCTGTTGCGGCGGATATTGGTTCTATATTTATATTGGATTTTAATTATAATTTAAGATTAGGATTAGTTATTTCAAATTTAGGTTCAAATATGAAACTTTCCGGTTTGGATTTGGAAAAAAACATCACTACGGAAAACTCAAAACTTGTAGAAGCACAATTGAAAACTTATGATTGGGCATTACCCCTTACTTTCCGTGTTGGACTTGCCGCAGATCTTATTTCCAACGATGTGCATAAATTAACTTTAGCTGTTGAAGTAAACGATGCGCGGGATTATAAAGCAAGAGAAAATATCGGAATTGAATACGGTTTTGATTCTATGTTTTTTTTAAGAGGTGGTTACAAATTTAATTACGATGAAGAATCTTATACACTGGGACTCGGTATAAATTACTCGATAGAAGGAGTGGGCGGCTTAATAGTGGATTATGCTTATGCCGCAATGAACCGGTTAGGACAAATTAATCGTTTATCAATTGGTTTATCATTTTAATGTTGGAGTTTACAAATGAAATACAAATTTAAACTTATCTCAATTACCGTTTTATTAATATTTATTTTCGGATGTAACGAAAGTAGAGTTGTTGAACCTCCGTTGGAACAAAAAAGACCAAAGTTTGATAAACTGCTTCAACCAAAAGATAGTGCATTTGCTTATGATAAAGATGCTGATATTATTATGCAATTTGATGAACCTATGGATATTTCCACATTTACAAATAATTTTTTCTTATGGGAAGATTCCGCCAAAACAATACAAACAAAAGGTAGTTTTTCAGCTAACGGAAACAATGTAATTTTTAAACCTGCAACAAGTTTAAAAGAAGCACATCAATACTTTATTGAATTACGTTCACGTGTTAAAGACATTCACGGAAACGGCATTGATAAAGATACAATGGATGTAAAAGAATCGGACTTTTTTACTTCAGGTAAATATTCTCAAAACAGACTTCCTGAATTCATTGTATCTACAGGTAGTCAGGATTTATTAATTAAAACTTCTGTTAAAGAACAAATTTTAGATGCGGATACCGTAATGAAATTACCATCTTTCGGAAGACAACTGGAAATGGCTTTTTCTAGAGACGGTTCAAAATTAATTATGAGCGATTATAATTCTTCCAACAGCGGAATTTATTTTATAGATCCTGTTACATTTCAAATTAAAAATAAAATTACATCTAATAACGATGGTAACCCGATTAAAAAGACTGCAGAAATTGTTGTTGATAATCAATTCGCTTATGTAATAAATCAATCAAAAAAAATTATTTCCAAAGTGGATTTAAACTCCGAAACGGTAGTAAATACCATACAATTACCGGCTACACCAAAAGGAATGGCTATTACAAATGATTTTACAAAAATATTTGTCGGAAGTGTTAGAGACAATCAAATTTGGGAAGTTGATCCTATAAATGCTCAACTGACAAATACATTTAAAATAGACGGTTTAACAAAAACAGTAAAATTAGCTGTTTCATCAGACGACAAATACCTAATAATAAGAGAGTTCAGAGGTAACCAATTAATATTTGTTGATACACAAACAGGCAATATAGTAAAATCTCTTGACTTAGGTTATGAAGCAAAAAGCGGAAACAATAACGATTTGGCCGTTGCAGGCAATTTTGTTTATGTTAGTAGCAGCCAAGGTTATTTAACCAAAGTAAATACCAATACACAAAGTGTGGAGAAACAAATAATCTATTCGAATATACAAGGTATTGATATACATCCCGATTCGGAAATATTAATTGCCGCATTAAGAGAAACACCGGCACAATTGGCAGTTATATTACCACAAAATTTAAAAGTAATTCGCTTGGTTAAACTTGGTAAAATTTCTCCTTGGGATGTTGTACTAAAACCAAATAAATAACATGAAATTTAGGAGAACAATATTAACGATGACAGATAAAGTAAAAATTTTTTTGATGGTTCTTATTATACCGATTTCAATGTTAGCGCAACGAGAACAAATTCGTTGGAATATTTTTGATATTAATAAAGTTAGAACGAAATTTAATAATGCAAATCAATTGTGTAACGGTAATTTTCAAAATCCGATATTTGCTTTACCGCCGGCTTTTGAATATCCGGCCGGTTCTGGAATAAATTACGGAACTGATGTGGCATTTATTATAGGTGGTTTTCAAGAAGATGCCGGAGGTGAAAACCCCGATAATTTACCGTGTGTAGATGCTGCAATGACAGAAGGACCGGCAGATTACTGGGATCCGGACCATTATGACCCTTATAAAGAATTTGTTAACGGAGACAGAGCAAGTATGAGCGATGATCCTGATAGCTGGCCACAAGGAGGTTTTCCCAATGTTTTACCAAATTATTATTACAAAACAACACAAGATTACGAGGCAAGGAAAAAAACTGTTACACCAGGATTACCTGAAATTCAATTACCTAAAGATGAAAACGGATGGCCAGGTGCAAGACCCGATGGCTCGAAAATAGGTGAACAAGAAAGCTTTTCGGTTAGTTATGCAATTGACCATTTGGCAGAAATTCCTCCTGAAAGGTGGTTAACCCTTCAAACTATTACACGCGGTTTTGCTTGGAGTGCAAAGTTTTATGAAGATTTTATTGTTTGGATGTTTATCGGACGAAATATAGGCCATACTCCAATTACCAAAGCATACTTTGCTGTTTGGAGTGATTATGCATTTATTGCTTCGTTTAATCCGCCTAATCCTTTTGGTGATGACGGAGATGCTTGTTATTATGACCGAGACAGACAATTTGCATATAGTTGGGATAGAGATGGAGTTGAAACTTCTCCACTTGGTTCAGAAATGAATGCCGAAGATATAGCTTGGGCTGGAACTGTTGTACTAAAAACTCCAAAAGGGGACGATGGTAAAGAGCTTGGTGTTACAGGTTATGATGCCGTTTCTAATTATAACGCACAAACTACAAATTTGGCAAATGGTGCCCGTAAAAAAGAATTTTATTATTATAATCTAGCGAATGTCAATGATCCTAGAGATACTGATGGTGATGGTATTGACGATACTTTTAACGGTAAAGATTATTTTGAAGCAGATAGTGAACCTTTACAAATTTTATCCTCAGGTCCTTTTACAATGGAACCTGGTGAAATGGATACAATGATTATCGGTACGGTATTTGGAGTTTCGAAACTGGATTTATTTAAAAATGTAGATGTTTTAAGACAATTATACAGAGAAAATTGGGCTGTTCTGGAACCGCCACCCCAACCTAAAGTTAAAGTAATTGCCGGAGATCAACAAGTGGAACTAATTTGGGATAGAGAAGCGGAAAAAGATTCTCTGTTTGAAGGATACCGAATTTATAAATCTTATGATGGAGGTGTTACTTGGGGGCAACCGATAAAAGATATTTATGGAGATGTTATTTCTTTTAAACCTTTGGAAATTTTTGACCTTAAAGATGGGATAACAGGTACAAATCCGCTTGTCCCCGGTTTTAGTTTAGGTCAGGATGTTGGTTTGGAATCAATAAGAAAAGTTATTAACGGTGATACAGTTAATTATTTTAAAGATGTAAAAGTTAAAAATGGTTATAACTATCGATATGCTGTTTCTGCTTACACCAAAGGAAGTAAAATTAAGCCTCCGTTGGAAAATTCAATTGCCAATGATCCGTCTTTACCAAACGATAATACGGTTTCAGTTACACCGAACTCCGTTTTGGCTACACAATCAATAAACAATATCAAAGTAGTTCCAAACCCTTATAGAGCTTCGGCAGAATGGGAATCTCAACTTGGCGTAAGAAGAGTTGATTTTACAAATTTACCCGCAGAGTGTAAAATTAATGTTTATAATGTTGCCGGAGAAAAAGTAAAAACATTGCAACATAATAACGGACAAAGTACGGAATCTTGGAATTTACTTTCGGATAGCGAACAAGAAATAGCACCCGGTTTATATTTTTATTATGTGACCAGTAAATTGGGAGTTAAAACGGGAAAATTCGTTCTTATCGAATAAACATTTAATATTAAATAATTAAAATTTTAAGTTAATGAAAAAGAAAATATTAAATTACAAAAATATTTTTGCTATGTTTTTTATTTTATTAAGCTACTCAAATGTAGTTTCACAAATAAAATTAAGTAGTGAAAAAATTAGTGTTGAATTTGATAGTACAATGCAAAGCAGACTAAGAAAATCAGACTGTATTTATGTTGATAATTTTATTGCTTCGGAGTATTTAATTTTTGGGAACAAAATAATTAAAAATTTTAAAATTAAATCCGTAAAAAAAAGTAAAAC
>JALSTL010000134.1 GCA_026983755.1 Melioribacteraceae bacterium
TAATAACAGCATTAGCAAATCGACTTTCAGGGTTATCTAAAAAACGATTATCGTAATTAAGACTATCCAAATAGCAAAAATCTTTTTGGCACTAAATTTGTGATTTTTTAATTACAATCAATAAACATTCAATTTTGGAGGAAGCATGGAAGCTTATTACGATGCATCAATTACAGCAAATATATTATTGCAACAAGTAATACAAGATCTTAAAATTTCAGAACCTCTGGAAAATTGCGTAAAAATAGGGTTGGATAAAAAGATTTTCAAAGAATGTAAAAGGAGAATAGAGAGAAAATTTGAAGATAAGAATTACCGGGAATTGTTAAAATTCTTTATTGCAAGCTATTTTGTTGACGATTCATTGGATGTAGATGAGTTGCAAGATGAAGGACCGAAGCATTTCGAAAAATATTCCGATTTAGAAAAAACGACTAATTAGTGGACAAATTTAACCAGATGTCTATATTTGGCACAGTTAATATTAACTGGAATTCTTTTTAATGCCGTATTTTTGCATTTTCTTAAATAAATTTGACCGGTCTATGCCTAAATCGCGTGCAGTTTCCAAAATTTTCCAATTATTTTTTAACAATACTTTTTTAATATGTTTTATTTCAAATTCGGTTTTTGCTTTTTTTAGTGAAAGGACGGTATCGTCAAAAATATTGTTGGAATTATAATTTTCTTTACCGATGGCATTTTCTATATCTTTCAAAGAAATTTTATCGTTTTTAGAAAAAATTACTAATTTTTCTATCACATTTTTCAATTCGCGTACATTACCTTTCCAAGGATGGTTAAGTAAAATTCCCTCGATTTGCCTGTTAAATCCATTTACCTTTTTATTGTAAATATCATTAAACTCCAAAAGGAAGTGATAAGCTAAAGGTAAAATGTCATCCGGTCTTTCGCGCAGAGGCGGAATTAAAATCCTTACAACATTTAGTCGGTGAAACAAATCTTCTCTGAATTGTCCTTTTGCAATTTTCTGTTTCAGGTCTTGATTTGTTGCGGCAACAATTCTCACATCAATTTTGCGGGGGAGGTTTTCTCCTATTACATCAACTTCATTTTCTTCCAAAACCCTTAATAATTTAGCTTGAAGATGTAAATCCATATCGCCAATTTCATCCAGGAAAAGTGTTCCGCCGTTTGCAGCAATAAATTTCCCTTGTCTGTCACTATGCGCACCGGTAAACGAACCTTTTTGATGACCGAAGAGTTCGCTTTCCAGCAATTCACTTGGGATTGCTGCGCAATTTACTTTAATATAAGGTTTGCCGCGTCTGTTACTGTTATGATGAAGTGCCCAAGCAACAAGTTCTTTACCTGTACCGGTTTCACCGTAAATTAAAATTTTTGCGGATGTTTTGGCAACGGTATTAATTTTAGCTATAACTCTTTTAATGGAATTACTTTCACCTACAATTTTATAGTTTTCTATCAATTCTTCATAAATAGTTTGTTTTTCATCAATAAGATTTTTCTTTGTAATTGCATTTTGCACCGTGACAAACAGTCTGTCGGGATCGACTGGTTTTTCAATAAAATCGTACGCGCCGTTTTTTATTGCTTCTACTGCAATTGAAATGCTGCTTTGACCGGAAATCATAATAACGGGAACAGACGGATTTTTTTGAAGTGATATTTTTAATATGTCAACGCCATTAATTCCAGGCATTTTTACATCTAAAAGGATACAATCAAAATAGCTATTCTGAAGAACGTCTAGAGCATGGCTTGAGTTTGAGATAGTAACGACGTGAAATCCTTTAAGTTCCATAAATTTCTTAATCGATTTGAGAAAGTTTTCATCGTCATCAATTGAAAGGATTTTTTTATACATGTTCTTCTCCTTTTTGGGAATATATTTTTCGCAGTTATAAATATTTCACGCCTACGGCGTTTTTATAATTAACTTATATTGTGCTCTATAAACGTTTCACCCCTACGGGGTTTCTGTAATTATTCCAGATTGTTCTTTATAAATATCACACCCCTACGGGGTTGAAAAAATATATATTTATAATAAATATAATTTCCCAAATTTTATGTTTTGTTAATATATCGCCTCAAATTAATATTATAGCAACACATATTCTTTCGGATT
>JALSTL010000135.1 GCA_026983755.1 Melioribacteraceae bacterium
CAGCTTGTGTTTCCGGATCACCAAAACGACAATTAAACTCTATAACTTTAATTCCCTCTTTTGTATTTATTAGACCGCAATAAAGACATCCGTTAAATTTTCTGTTTTTACTTCTTAAAGCTTTTAGAGTTGGCTTAACAACATTTGTTTCTATTTCCGTAATTAGGCTTTCGTTAACAAAACTTAATGGTGCGTAAGCTCCCATACCTCCGGTATTTTTTCCGGTATCACCTTCTCCAATTTTTTTATGATCTTGAGCCGGAGGAAGTAGAACATATTCTTCTCCGTCTGTAATTGCAAATACCGATAGTTCCTCTCCTTCTAAAAATTCCTCAATAACAACTTCATCACCGGCATTACCAAATATTTTTTGCTGCATAATTTCTTCAATGGCAAAAATTGCTTCCTCTTTTTTTTCAGCTATGATAACTCCTTTGCCGGCAGCAAGTCCCGAAGCTTTAATAACAATCGGATATTTTGAGGTTTCCAGATATTTTTTCGCTTTGTTTATATCATTTTTATTAAATGTTTTGAAATTTGACGTTGGTATGTTATATTCTTTCATCAATTCTTTGGCAAATTTTTTATTACCTTCAATTTCGGCAGCTTCTTTATTTGGACCAAAAACATAAATATCTTGTTTTCTTAATTCGTTAGCCAAACCATTTACCAGAGGAACTTCGGGTCCAATTACAACAAGCTCTACTTTATTATTTTTACAAAAATCAATTACTTCACTGAAATTATTAATATTGAGAAAAACATTTACACCAACATTTAATGTTCCCGCATTCCCTGGTGATATAAATATTTTCTTTATATTTTCACTTTCGGATAATTTAAGAGCAATAGCATGCTCCCTACCACCCGAACCGATAATTAATATATTCATTATTCCGCTTTTAAGTAAAATTGAAATATTTTTGTTAATTTTCTTGTTAATGCAATTCTATTAAATTTTGCAACAAAATTTTCATTTGGTTTTGGTAACTTATTATGAACATATAAATCAAAAATTTTGATTATTGTATTTTTAATTTCTTCAATATCATCGGGTTTTGTAATAAATGCAGCTTGGTATTCTTCTAAAGCTTTTTTCGATACTCCTTCGGGCAAACATCCCAATATCGGTTTTTTAGTGCCGAAATATTCAAATAATTTTCCGGGTGTTACGTTGCTCATTCTACTTTCGTTTGGTAACATCAGCCATAAAATATCACTTGAAATAATCTGCCTAATTGCTTCTTTATGAACAAGATAGCCCATATCATTTACAAAACTTTCTAACTTTAAATTTTTTACTAATTTTCTGTTTTCCCTCTTAAAATGTCCTATAAAGCGAAGTTCAATATTAGAAGCAATATCCGGTCTTTCCAATGTAATTTTCTTAAAGGCTTTTAATAAATATTTAGGTGATATATCCTCATAAAAAATACCAGAGTAAGTTAATATCATTTTGTCATGTTCTTTTGGTACTTCTTGTACATTTTCAAAATCTTCAAGATCAAACCCATGCGTAAAAATATCAATATCGTTAAATGAAAGAAATTTGTATTCATTTAAAATATCTTCTTTTACAGCTCGGTTTACAACAATAACTCTATCAACTGTTCTTAGCACCTTGTCTTCCATCTTTTTATGCAAATATCTATGTAAAGGAGTTGGATAAAAACGGAACTGATTTGTTAACCAAGCATCTCTATAATCAACAAACAACGGAATGTCAAATTTATTTTTCAACTTAATTACTTTATAAATTGAAGAAAACGGCGGAGCGGAAACAAATATTGCATCATAACGTTCTTTCTTTAGTAATTTAGCAGCAATTTTTGCGGCTTTCTTTGACCACAATATTTTATTATCGGGAATAAATAAGGTTTTACTAATTCTACCGAATATTTTCATTATCCATGTGGAAGGCATTTTTACAACACCTTTTTTCAAAACGGAATTAGGATTAAAGGCTTCGGTTCTAACAACTTCAATATTTGCTTTCTGAACTTCTTCCATCAGACTTTGGTCATAAGCGAAGTAAGCAATTTTACCGGTAGTTATAACAGTTGGTTTCCAACCGAACTTTTGCATATGCTTTGTAAATTTAAGA
>JALSTL010000136.1 GCA_026983755.1 Melioribacteraceae bacterium
AAGAAGAAGGTGTTGCAAAAACTATATTATTTAATCTTAGCGGGCACGGACATTTTGATATGGCTGCATATCAAGATTATTTTGACGGTAAATTAAAAGATCATCACTTTACCGATGCGGAATTACATGTAGCATTAGACAAATTAGATACCCCGACAATAGCTTAGATTTTTTCAGTTCAGCTAATCTTTGTAAATTAAGAGAGCTTTTTTGGCTCTCTTTTAATTTAAATAAACAATTAAATTTCGATTATTATAGAAAAAACAGTTTTTAAGGAAAAATGTTCGGTATAAAAATTAATCAATTGCCATTATTATTCATTGTAGTAATTTTATCCGGTTGCGGAAGTACCACCAAAAGAAGAATTGTAAAATTAAAACCCAAATTACAAGCCACAAAAAAACTTGAACTAACAGATGCACAAAAACAGAAAGCAAAAGAGCTAAAAAAATATTTTTATCATAGATATAAAACGCGCGGTTTTAACGGTGTGGTTTTATTTGCAGAAAACGGAAAAATTATTTACGAAGATACATTCGGATATGCGAATTTCACTTTAAAAGATACACTTACACCAAACATAAAATTTCAATTGGCATCTGTTTCCAAACCATTTACTTCTTATGCCATTTTGTTACTTAAACAAAAAGGAAAACTTTCTTTACAAGATAGTGTACGAAAGTATTTCCCAAAGTTTCCTTATCACGGTGTAACAATTGATTTGTTGTTAATTCATAAATCCGGAATACCAGAGTACAATTATTTTGCCGAAAAATATTGGGTCGATAAAAAAGTTCCCATAACAAATTCCGATGTTATTAAACTTATGGAAGATAATGAAATAATAAGATATTATTTACCCGATAAAAAATATAATTACATTAACACAAACTATGCCGTATTGGCTTCCATTGTGGAAAAAGTATCCGGCAAAGACTTTGAAGATTTTATGAAAGAAGAAATTTTTAAACCCTTGGGAATGATAAATACGGAAATTTACAGAAAAGGAAATGGGCATGAAATTAAAAATGCGGCAACCGGATATTATAATTCTTTTAGAAAAGCCGAAGATACATATCAAAACGGTGTTGTGGGCGATAAAGGAGTTTATACAACAGTAGAAGATCTACTGAAATTTGATCAAGAGTTATACAAAGGAACTTTGGTTAATAAAGAAAATTTGGAGCTTGCTTTCGAGCCGGCTTATAAAAGACTATACATAAACGATAATTACGGTTACGGTTGGAGAATTAATGCGGCGGATTCTACCAATAAAATTGTTTATCATACCGGATGGTGGAAAGGTTTTCGTTCATATTTTATTCGTGAACTGGGCAAACACAAAACCATTATCGTTTTAACCAACATTGCCAACCGCTCTATTTTCGGCACTAAAGAATTGATAGATTTATTTTAAATTTAAAATATTTTTTCATTTAAATTATATTTTGTAACCCCGTTTTCATTACTTCTTACTATCTTTATTTTATGAAAAATTCACAAAAAGTGTTATTGCCCGGTTTAACAAGGCAGCTAAAATTTCTATTAAAAAAAGTGGAAATAAAAAATTTCAACATCCTTGTTGTTGGCTCCGGCAGTGTGCAAATTGCAAAGCTATTACAAAACAAAACCGGCAAAACATTGGATATTATTGTAGAAGATTACGAATCCTTAATGAATTCTAATTTACTACTGAAAGAGAAGGGAAATATACAAGTTAAGTTAATGGATTTTGAACATACCGATTACAACAACGAAACTTTTGATTTGGTTTTTGCCCAAGCTTCCGTTTCTAATTTCAGACGTAATAAAATTGTTAAGGAAATTAAACGAATATTAAAACCAAAAAGCTATTTTACTGTTGGCGAAGTAACTAAATTGCAAAATGAATTACCAAATTTTGTTGCTGAAATTTTTAATTATTCTGAAATTAATCCTTTACTTGAAACCGAATTAATAAAATATTACGAATCAAGGAACTTTGAAATAATTGCTCAGAAAGATTTGTCTTATACATTAAAAGAATATTATTCAACTAATATAAATAGACTTAAAACAACGGAGAAAAAATTATCCGAAGAAGAA
>JALSTL010000137.1 GCA_026983755.1 Melioribacteraceae bacterium
CATCAATAAATTCCAGACCGGCTCCTTGTTCGTTAGGTTCAATTTTTAAGAATACATGTCCGAACTGACCTCTACCGCCGGATTGTTTTTTATGTTTGTATTCCGCACTTTCACATCTTCCGCGTATGGTTTCTCTGTAAGGAACTTTCGGTTCAATTAAATCAACATCAACTTTGTATCTGTCTTTTAACATTTTAACTGCCAAGTCGAGGTGCAATTCTCCTTGTCCGGCTATAATTGTTTGAGATAATTCGGGATCGAATTTCACCGATAGAGTAGGATCTTCTTCGTGCACAGTATGTAAACCGGTTGAAATTTTATCTTCGTCCCCTTTGGATTTAGGTTTTATAGCGGCTCTTATAACAGGTTTCGGGAAATCTATTTTAGGTAAAATAACATTGAAGGATTTGGAACATAATGTATCGTTTGTATGAGTATCTTTTAGTTTAACCACAGCACCAATATCTCCGGCTTGCAGTTTTGCAACTTCGGTTCTGTTTTGACCGTTTAGCACATAAATTTGTCCCATTCTTTCGGTTTTATTTCTTTCAGGATTAAATAAATCCATTCCAGTTGTAATTGTACCGGAATAGACTTTGAAAACGGAAAGTTCACCTAGATGAGCTTCGGACATTGATTTGAACACCAGCAAAGCCGGTTCTCCAGCGGGATCACATTTAATTTCAACTTCTTCGTCAGAATCGGTTTTTTTTGCAATAGCCGGTTTTCTTTCGTTAGGAGCGGGAAAATATTCTACAACAAAATCGAGAAAATCAAAAAGTCCAGCACCTTTTTCTGCCGAAACTGCAAATAGCGGAATAACCATTCTTTCGCGAATTGCATTTTTTAATCCTATTCCCAAATCGTCGTTATTTAGTGTACCTTCTTCAAAAAATTTATTCATCAAATCTTCGGTAGATTCGGCAATTTTTTCAATTAATTCTTCACGTAATTTTTCGGCTTTTTCTTTAAGTTCGGCAGGTATTTCTTCTTCGTTAACTTTTTTCGATTTGGGATCTACAAAAGTATATTTTTTCATTTTAATAACATCAATTACAGAATTAAAGTTTGGACCTTCTTGACAAGGGAAACTTACAATTGCAATATCATTACTAAGCCTTTCTTTAGCCATTTTAACGGTTTTATCGAAATTGGAATGTTCGTTATCAATTTTGTTTACCATAATTGCCGCAGGCAATTCCAATTTTTGAACATATTCCCAACCGGCTTCGGTACCAACTTCAACGCCTTCTGCACTTTTAAGAACTGCAATTGCCGTATCGGAAACATGAAGACTTGCTTTTTTAGCACCAAGGAAATCGGAATATCCGGGTGTGTCGATTAAATTAATTTTTTTCTTTTTCCAGTTGAAATGTAATGGAGTTGCGGATATGGAAATTTGTCTTTTAATTTCATTTTTATTAAAATCTGATGTTGTATTACCTTCTGCAATTGTACCGATTCTATTTATTTCACCGGCAGAAAAGAGAAGGAATTCGGAAATAGTTGTTTTACCACTACCACCGTGACCAATTAATGCAATATTTCTAATTGCATCGGGAGAAAATTCACTCAAGATACCTCCGCTAATTTAATTTGCAAGTTATATCACTAATTATTTAAGTTTACTCCAAAAAGTTGCAACCCCTTTACTAATTGCAGTTAAATTATTAACCAAATCTGTAACCGGATTGCGACTATAATTATTTGTACCGCTATTTTTAAATGAAAACATTGCTACTGTTTTTTTTACATTTTGAATTGATTCACTAATATCCAACACTCGTTTTTCCGTTTCGTCACTTATCTTAACTGCTTTTTCGGTTACAATAGAAATGTTTTCCAAAATGGGAGCCAATTTTTCATTAAGCAAGCTCAGGTCTTTCTGAACATAATCTAGCGTAATATTTATTTTTTTTAGGGATATTATCAAGTAAATAAATAATACTATCGCAACAATTATAAGTACAAGTAAAAATATATCTATGATAGTCATAGTTTACGCTTTTCTTTCTGTTTTATATGTATCAACACCTGCTTTAATTGCCGATTTAAGTTTATCACTTTCCTTTGAAATTTTTCCTTTGCTATTTTCTGCAATTTCTTTGGTTTTCTTTTTTGCGTCTTCCAAAATTTTTTCAGCTTCGGCAAGTAAACTGTCAACTTTTTCTTTTGCTTCGGAAATCAATTTTTCCGATTTCCTTTTTCCGTCGTTTATTAAGTCATTAGCTTTACCTCGTGCTTGTTCAATATAGTCCTCGGTATTACCTAAAAGATCATCAGACTTGTCTCTTAAGTCTCTGCGTAACTCACTGCCTGATTTCGGAGCGTAAAGCAAACCAACCATCGAACCGATTAAAGCACCGGTAAACAATCCAACTATAAGTCCTCTGTTCATTCCACTATCGTCAGACATTTTTTCCTCCGTTTTATTTTATGTTTAATTATGTATTATACTAAGCTGTTTCAAGAAAATCAAGCGTCAAATTTTCCTTCTTGATTTTTCTTTTATTCCATTGAGTTTCTCAATTTATTAAACAAATGAGTAAATCCTTTGTTTCTTTTTTTTTGATATATCAATAATATTATGAAACCAAGAAAAACCGAATACCACAGTGTAAATATCCTAATAATAATTGTGGCAGTTATTGCTTCGGATTTTACCAAACCTTTATTAATCAATAATATTGTTAATGCACCTTCGGTAAACCCCAAACCACCGGGAAACATACTGAAAGAACCGGCTATTATGGCTATTGCATAAACAGAGCCAGACCAAATAAAAGAAATATTGTTTGTAAAATTACTTAGAATTATATAAAAACCAAAGAATTCCAAAATCCACATCGGAAAACTTAATAAAACCATGTTTAACAAAGGTATTGTTTTTAATAAATTGTATGAACCGTTGTATAAATTTTTTATTGTCGGAACATAATTTTTCACGAGTTTGATTTTACCGATAAATTCCAACAGTAAAATTCCGAATGAATGATTTGCAATTATTGCTATTAAAACTATTAAGATTACGGATAATACAATTAAACTTAAACTATCAAAATTATAAATATACGAACCGATTAGAGCTAAAATTATAAGAGAGAGAATATCGGTAATTCTTTCGGCAAAAATTATGGGGGCGGTTTTACTTATTTTTTCGTTTGTTAGTTCTTTTATTAAATAGGATTTTAATAATTCTCCCCATTTGCCGGGTGTTGCACTCATAAATAGGCCGGAAAAAAAAATAAACAAAGAATCTTTTAGGGAAATATTTATTTTCATTAACCTTATATAATAATGCCATTTTAAAAATCTAATGCAAAAATTAAATAACATGATAGTAAGCAATGCAGCAATCATATTAAATGGTAAATTTTTCAGCGAGGAAAATAGAGAAGAAATTTCGGGGAAAAATGAAAGTATGAAAAATATTATTATTGTAAGTACAATTGAAAAAAAAATATTTATTTTTAAATTTGTTCTCAATGCAGGGTCAAATTATTTTTTTTATTTCTTCGTAAATTTTTGAAGCGGGAAATCCCAAAACATTATAATAACATCCGTTTATTTTTTTTACAAAAACCGCTCCGAAATCATCTTGAATTCCATAAGCTCCCGCTTTATCCATTGGACTGCCTGTTTTAATGTAATCTTTTATTTCTTTTATTTCCAATTTGCGAAAAGTTACTTCGGTTTTGGAATAGCCGGTAATTTGCTTGTTTAATTTTTTATTTAAAAGTGAAAAACCGGTATAAACAATATGAGTTTTATTGCTAAGTTTTAATAAAATTTTTTCAGCATCTTCTTTGTTTTTGGGTTTCCCTAAAATTTCTTTATCAATAACAACAATAGTATCGGCGGCAATAATAATTCCGTTCTTAATTTTATTAGACGCAGCCAGTGCCTTTTGGTAAGCCAACCTTTTTACATTTTGCAAAGGAGTTTCGTTTAACTTAAAAGATTCATTTATGTGAACCGGCAACGATTTAAATTTTATTCCTAATATTTTTAACATTTTTTTTCTTCTTGGTGATTTCGAAGCTAAAAATACAGGATACTTTGTATTTATCATTTGATTAAAAACGGTAGTTTTGATGTGATAATTTTGGAATTACCTAAATAATGCTTTAATACTTCCCCACGTTCTTTTAACGCCGGAAACTCCATCGTGACTAACAAATGTGTACATCGGTTCGGATTTGGAACCGTCGGTATCTACAATTACAAGTCCGTATGCATAAAATGAAGCGGCCGTTTTATAAGCACTTTTATCGTAAAATACATAACTTGAATTGCTTCCTTTTGCGGGTACTGTTGCTATGGCAATGAGATTATCTTTATCCGGTCCTCTTAGAATTTCATATTCCTTTACATTTTGTTCATTTGTAGATTGCCAACTCAATGTAATATTTTCGCCGTTACTATTTGCAACAAAAAACTGGATAAATGCGCTACCTAAATTAATAGATATGAAAGCAAATAACCAAATTAGAATTGTGTGTTTCAATTTCATAGCAATCAAAAATAATGTAATTTTTTTATCTAAGCAAGGGAAAAAATACTATTTTTTATTCAACCCGAATTATATATATAATAGAAAAACAGAATAGCTCTAAACTATTGTAAAAGCAATTATTCTAATGCAAAGAATTATGAACGATTAAATTAAAAAGTCTCTTTAATTTATTGAATGAATATTAGAGTTTTATAAACAATTTATAAATTCTAATGCATAATATGGGTTCAAAATTTTTTCCGGTTAATTTTTTTTTGATAATCTGCTTCAGTAAATTTGTTGCACTTTGATGCAAGTGTAAACTAAAAAACTTGATGCTTTATTTAATGATAAATATTTTGCAAAAAGTAAAATAAAATACAACAAAAAGTTAAACTATGTGATTGCTTAATTGCTTGACATTCTTAAAAATTATTAACAATTTTATTTAATATATTTCAGTCATTTCTTTGGGGAGTTTTTATGTATAAAATATCTACTCTTTTTCTCTTTCTAGTTTTTACCATAATAGCAAATATTACTTACGCACAAACATTTGACGGAGAATGGACTGCCGATTACGTTACCCCCGACGATGCATTCTCGTCTAATAGTATCGGACAAAGAGTAATATCGGTTGGAGCATTCGAAGAAAATTCGTTTGTAGCATTGGTTAGAAGAAGTGATCATAAAGATTACTATCTTGTAGGATACAAAAATGCCAATCACGATAGCGGAAGATTAGGAAATTATCCTTACAATCCCGATAGTCTTCAAACAAAATGGATAAATTTATTCGATCAGTCTTTTTTAAATGAAGCAAAAGATATTGCTACAGCAGGTTCATATTTTTATGTTCCGAATAACGATGCTCAACATAACATCCTAATGTTTGAACTTAAAGACGATAGTATTTATACATTCCCGAAACGTTTGAAAACAAATTCTACCGAAGATCTTTGGGCAATTGATGTTGATGGCGCCGAAAATGTTTTTGTTACAGCCGGCGGAGATTCATCTACAGCAGGGAAAGTTCTTGTTTACAATTCCGCAAATTGGAAATCGGATGGAAAAACCGGCTCGCTGTTACAAGAAATCACTATTCCCGATCCGGGTCAATTGAGAGGTATTACCGTTAATAACAACGGAACGGTTCTTTATGTATCCAATTGGTTAAAAAATAAAGTTTATTGTTATACCGGTTCACCATCAAGCGGCTACACACTATACAACGGTTTTAATTTTGAAGCTGATTCAACTTTTGAATATACATTAGGTGTTGATACAAAAACCGGTAGAGTTGGTCCTTGGGGCTTACAATATATTGATACAAAAAACATATTGCTAATTACACACGATACAAATTTCGGACACGAAGGAAGGTATCATTACGGGAGAGTTTATTTTGCAAATCCCAATACAGGAGAAATTCTGGATACATTAGATGTTGCCCAATGGAATTTTCAACAAGCCGGTCAATACGATAATCCCGATAGCAACGGAACAGCTTCCGGTTATACCTCCGTTTTTAATGTAGATTACGACAACAATTATAATCTTTATACAACATCTTATTACGGTTGGGCGGTTGATAAATGGAAGTATTCTTCGGAATTACCTATTATTGATCTAACAATTACAGATGTAAAAAATACACAACAAAATATTCCAACGGGATTTACACTACAACAAAATTATCCTAATCCGTTTAACCCGACAACCACAATACAATATACAATACCGAATGTAAAAAGGAAGTTACATACAACTTCTCAACTTGTACAATTAAAAGTTTACGATGTACTTGGTAAAGAAGTTGCAACTATTGTAAATAAAGAACAACAACCGGGATTTTACAAAGTAAAATTTGATGCTTCCAAACTATCTTCCGGAATCTATTTTTATACTTTATATTTAGGAGAGAAAAGAATAACTAAAAAATTAACTTTAATAAAATAAGGTTTAATAGTTAATAAATAAATTACTTAACACAACTAACAAGGAGGAAACATGAGAAAATTAAAAACAACTATTCTCATTTTAACAACCCTACTGATGTCTGCCCGGCTATTTGCACAGACAGACGTTTTTGTAAGACAAACAGTTATTAAAGCCCCGATGAAAGAAAACGGTGGTTTTGGTAATTTTATTGCCGGCGTTGATCTTGACGGCGACGGTAAAAAAGAGATTTATGCAGTTAATGACAATTGGCATGATTCGGATGGCCACGAAATGATACCAACAATCTATAAATATGAATTTAACGGAGTAACTTGGGATTCCGTTTGGAGTACGGAATTAGATATAGATGCACAAAATACTTGGCCGACATTACATATTGGTGATTGGGATAAAGATGGTAAGCAAGAAATAATTTGGACGCCAATCAATAATTTTTCAAAAACCGAAACTAATCCTGCACGTGTTGTTGTATTTGAATCCGCTGGAGACGGGTCCGATGCAATGGGCGTTTTAGACGGTGGTAAATATCGTCCGAATGCACAATGGACAATTTTACCTGACACTAGTTCTAAAGAGAACATGCGTCCCTTTGCTTCCGATTTTGTTGATATTGATAATGACGGAACAAAAGAATTAGTATTCTCCGATAGAGGTGGTGCTCTTGGTTTTGGAGTTATTTCCGTTGATGATATTCCGGATAATGGTGATGGTTCTGAACATTGGACACTTGAAGTTAGTGGTAAAGATGAACTAAATGTAAAAGGTGTTGATACTACAGCCGCATTCTCAAATTGGACTACATATATGGACCTGGCCGTTTTAGATAACACTATTTATTTCTTTAATAAAAAAGATAAAATTATGGGTGTTACATTTAATGGTACTAATTGGGAATATTTACCCGTTCAAACCGGATTAGGCAGTTATAATTGGAAAACAGCTAAAGTATTAGATATTGACGGTGACGGAACTAAAGAAATTATTTCTACCAGTTCATGGGGCGATGGTATGATGAAAGTACTTAAACCCGATGGCGATACATTAGCTATTTATGATGTTGCAGACTTAAGCGCTGCCGGTGCTCCAAATACTATGGGAAGCTCTTATGGCGATATTGACGGTGATGGTAATATGGACATTATTTTCGGAACCAGAGATTCCAAACCTGTAAAAGGTGATGTTATACGTGTTGAATATAATGGCGGTGATGTTACTCAAATGGGTAGTTATGATGTATCGGTAATTGATTACGGTATTCTGCCTTTAACCCGACAAATTGATTTCGTTCAAGTTGCTAACATGGATGATGATGCAAATTTGGAAGTTGTTTACAGTGGAATTCCAAGAAGTATTCCTGATGGTGGAACTGTACCTCCTATTGTAATTTTAGATTATATGCAAATTCCGCAAACTGTTACCCCTATTGCAGATGTTAAAGTTGATGCCGATTCCAATTTTGCACCGGATAACGACGGTCAATCATTTTCCGTTATTGGAGTTGTTTCTTCTATAAACTTTACGGCAAGTTCCAACAGATTCAGTTACTATATTCAAGATGCAACCGGTGGAATTAATATCACCAAAGGTAATGAAACAGGTGGCGGAACAGTTTATGAAATTGGCGATAGATTAGTTGCTACGGGAACTGTCGGGCAATACAAAGGAACAACACAGCTTAAACTTAATGATCTAGCAGCAGATATCACTTTATTGGACGGTGGTAGAATTTTAAAACCACAAGAATTAACTATTGCAAAATATCTGGCGGATCCGGAAAAATACGAAGGTCAATTAATTAAAATAGAAGGCATAGCTCCTACAATTGATGCAAATTCTTGGCCTGCATCCGGTTCAAATGCTAATATAGCTATGTGGGATGGTAATCCTATGGCTATGCTTACTTTAAGAGTGGATAAAGATACTGACTTAGATGATAATCCGGCTCCAACTTTCCCTGCTAATATTACGGGAATTGCTTCACAATATACAAGTTCTACTCCGGCAAATGACGGTTACCAAATTATGCCAAATCAATATGCCGATATTGAACAAGGAGTACAAGTTGCTCCTTCACCATATTTTCATATTATAGCACCTGCAGATAGTACAACAATAGAAATTTCAGATACAAATGCTCAATATACAGTTACTTGGCATCCCGCTACGGACCTAAATGGAGATGCGGTTATTTATCAATGGGTAATTTTGCCTGATGTTGCTGCATTTAATGCTAGTGATACATCTGTTACAGTTACCGGAGCAGATTTTATTGCTGCAATGAGCGGTACTGATACTTTAGTTGTTAAACACACTATTAAAGCTTTGGATGCTACAGGTCTTAGCTCAAATAGTATGGATGTATTCACACTTACTTTAATTAACAAAACCGTAACTGGTATTGAAAACAATAAAATCGTACCTTCAAAATTCTTTGTTGATCAAAACTATCCGAATCCGTTTAACCCAACAACAACAATTAAATTCGGAATACCTTCTCAATCAGTGGTTGATTTAAGAATTTATGATATTCTCGGTAGAGAAGTTACTGCATTAGTTAAAAACCAAGCATTAAAAGCCGGTACTTACACTTACCATTTTGATGCTTCTAATTTAGCAAGCGGAACTTATATTTACAGATTAACTACAGGTAACAATGTTGTAACTAAAAAAATGTTATTGCTGAAATAAGCAAGAGATGTTTTAATAAAAAAGCCGGGCAAAAGTGTCCGGCTTTTTTTATCACATAAAGGGAAAAATATTATTGCTCATAAATTATCAATATAAATTTTTTAATTTTTCAAAGCTCTAAATCCTATATCTCTTCTAAAAAATATTCCATTATATTTAACTTTAGATATGGCATCATAAACCATTGTTTTACATTTAGTTAGATTATTTTTTTTGTCAAAAGCAATAAAGTTTAGAACTCTGCCTCCGTTGGTTAAAATCTTGCCATTTTCATATTTTGTTCCCGCATGAATAACGTTGATATTCGGGTCATTTATCTCATTTAATCCTTTGATTTTAAATCCTTTATCATACTTTCCGGGATATCCGGAGGAAACCGTTACAACACACATTGCAGCACCGCCATTATACTTAACTGCATTTTTATTTATTTTTCCTTTTGCAACCGAATAAAGTAATTCAAAAAAATCGCCTTCAAGTAACGGGAGCACAGCTTGTGTTTCCGGATCACCAAAACGACAATTAAACTCTATAACTTTAATTCCCTCTTTTGTATTTATTAGACCGCAATAAAGACATCCGTTAAATTTTCTGTTTTTACTTCTTAAAGCTTTTAG
>JALSTL010000138.1 GCA_026983755.1 Melioribacteraceae bacterium
CAATTTTACCGGTACCTGCTACAGGATCACCGTCTGTTAAATATGTACCAAACGGAGTTACTGTTGAAACACTTTCAGGGAAAGGTTTACCGGAAGGATAACGTGGGATAGGTTGTTTACCACGCATCAGGTTGTAAAATTCAAGAGTACCGTTATAACTAAAAGAAGGATCACTCCATGCTCCACCGGCGGCAAAATATACAAAAGAGCTCATCGGTTTGGGATTAACATATTTATAACCCTTTCTCCATTTCAAATTAAATATTGCACTATCGGCCGGATTTCCGGTATATTGGGAAACACCTTGTAAAAAGTCGTAACCAACAGCCGGAGGAGCTAAACCAACACCTTCGTAAGTAGCATCCGTTGCGCCCGAGCTATAAGCATACCCTAAATTTAATGAAGTATCGCAACCGGCGAAATCGTCCGTAGAGTTACCAACATCAGGATCAGCCCATTGAACAATATACAAACTATCAATTGTAGAATTAGCTGCTGAAGTTGGTGTACCTTTATAAATCATATCTACTTTTTTATAGATAACATTTCCTAAAGCACCGGAATATGCATAAGCCCAATATGTTTCGGTAATTTCCAAACCTATTGGAGGAGAAGCATAATTTTGGCTTGATCTGGAATCATTGTATTTAATAAAGATTGTTTGAGCGGCACCGGGAACTCCAGGTATATCTACATCAGGATTATATTTACCGTCACCATCCACATCTTTATAAATTGCTCCTTCATTTGCCGGCCATTCTTTCCAGTCTTTTTCATATTGATCGCGTAATTGTTGTATATCGGCGTCTGTTACAGAACCGAGAGATTTTGCAAAAAATGCCGCAGCATCTTTTGACAAATCACCCGTTTTGTAATCGGGTCTTACTCTAAATAATCTTGTAATAGGAGCACAGCCCGAGCCATAAGTATTACCGTTTACACGCACCGAGGGAGAAGCACCGTCATTAACTTTACCTCCCCATACAATACCTTCGGCAAAAATTGCTCCTACATTAGAACCGTTTGGGAAAGCTCCGTTCCACGAAGAAGCCACTACCCAATCGTGAAAACCATTATTACCAACCCATGTGGTAATATTATTAATGCTTATAACACTTTGTGCCGGATCTGCGGCAGTTTTTGCTAAGCTGGGTTTTTTTGATTTTTTATCACCTTTGTAGCTTGCAAGAGAATATTCTTGAAAGCCGAATACTAAAGTGAAAATCGTAATTAAAAGATAAATATTTATTTTTTTCATGTATCAAAACCTCCACAAGTTTATAAATTTTTGAGGCATAAACTCAGTTTAAAAATTAAGTTTTACACCAACACGAATTTGTCTCGGTGCGGAAAATAAATCATAACCATAATTATAAAATGCCGATTGTCTGTTACCTAAATTCAATGCTCTGTATAAATCGGCAAATCTTTCCGTATATCTTGCTTTAGAAATAATGTCTTTTCCACTTGATGATTGTAAGAATCCGTCATCATAGGCATTACCGGTTTTTTGATATACGTTAATAACATTTTTAGTATTTAACAGGTTGGTAACATAAACATAAAAATTAAAATCCAAACCTGCAATATCAACAGTTTTATCCACTCTTAAATCCAGGTTAAATTGCCAAGGAGTGGTTGAAGAATTTACGGGACCAATTGGTCTTCTGCCTCTGGTATCGTCGGAAGGAATTAAACCACCTGTCCAAGCTGAATTTTGACCCAATCCCAAATCTCGCGCTAATGTAAAAGGATGACCGCTATTAAAAGTAAACAATAAGTTTGCTCCGAATCTTTCAAAAATTGGTCCGCCTTCATCAGCACCGAATCTGTAATCAACACTAATATTACCTGAATGGGTAAAATTGTAATTTAATGGTAAAATAACCGTAGGTGTTTCGTTATTTACTTCCACGGAACCAACACCGCTACCAACAAACGAGTTTGTTCCTTCCGCATCGGCATAAGTATAATTTACTTGAGCGGCAACTCTTTCAACTCTACGTAATTTTAAGCTAATTTCAACACCTTGAGAGGTTGAGAAATCTTGATTTGTGAATGCAGCATACTTTGCTTTCGGTTCGCCCGGTGCGGTTAAAATATTTGTATATTGTAACTGTCCGGTAATATCTTTATAGAAAGCGGTTATATCCAATGCGGCAAATTCCGATAATTGATGAGCAAAACCTATTTCATAAGAAGTTGTTCTAATGGGTTTCGGATCGTAAGCTATCGGATTTGTAATTAAATTGGATGCTTGAATAATTTCAGCGGCTCTGAAAATACCTCTGAAAGCAATATCCAAACTTGGTGATTGAACAAATTTTCCGTATTGCAAATGGAAAACAGTTCTATCGCTAACAGGGAATGAAAATCCCAAACGAGGTGATACATAACCGTAAGTACTACCTTTAAGTAAACGACCTTTTATAGGTAAGTTTGTTTTATCATCTATATTTGAACTTGGTCTCTTAGGATCTTTCCATTTCCAGCTATCCATATTTATAAAATCATATCTTAAGCCCAAATTCAAAATAATATCGCTTATTTCAAATCTATCTTCTAAATAAGCAGAGGCCAATACGGGATGACGTGCATCAAAAACACCTTCGTCAACTCTGTTTCCGAATACATCATAACCGTAATTACCTAAATCGCGATACAACTTACTACCAATTAAAAATGCTAAAGAATCTTTATCTCTTGTTAGATCAGGATTATTTCGTAATGTTGATAAGAAGTTAGAACCAGTACGATCAAATCCATAATGCCTAACCGTCCATCTTTGATAAGAAGCACCGGTTTTAATAGAATGTTTATCTATTTGTGCGGTATAATCAATACTACCACCTAAATAATTGTTATGATTTTTTTCGAACCAAGCCCTCGGGCTACCTTTTCTAGCAAAGGGAAATCCGTAAAAATCATAAAAAGCCGGTCCTGAAATATAATTTTGGAATTTAAAACCATGTTTGGAATTGGCAAGACTATCACTATATTGAAGGTAATTATCTCCAAATATAGGATCGTTATATTTACTTCTTCCGTCGTAAAAATTAACATTGGCAATAAAATAAGAATTTGCCGAAACCAAATAAGTAGTTTTTAGATTTAGCAACAAATCCGAACTTTTATATTTATATGCTCTATCAACATTAAACATTTGACGAATATCTCTAAGTCCACCTCTCGTTTCATAGATATTAAAAGCAGTTGAGAGACGAACAATAAAAGGATTATTGTCAAATAACAAAGTACCGTTTAATACATAATTGTTGTTACCTCTGTTATAATGGTTACCGGGTTGCCAATTAAGTATTTGATACTCATTTTTATCTCCGCCAAAAGTTCCGTAATCGTAAACTTTTGTTGTATCCCACAAAGCACCATCGGAATAAGCAACGGGATTATCATAAAAGAATGCGGGAGTTCTATCACCCATTTTTCTTTTTTCACCGGAAATAAATATTTTTAATTTCTTTGTGAATAACGGTCCGCCGAATGTTGCAACAAAATCTGAATAACCGTAAGAATAAGTGTTTAAGAATTGTTCACCAGGGAAATTACCGAAATTATCTGTTTCGGCTCTGAATGTTGCATGATATTGATCTGTACCGGTTTTAAAATCTTGAGAAACAATACCGGCATTTGCATTACCGTATTGTGCGGTATAACCACCGGCTTGAACTACCAATTCTTGAACTGCATCGGGGGTAACACTAACTAAAGAACCACCGTCTCTACTAAGAATATTTTTAACGTCAGCACCTTCAACGGTATAACCGGTTTCATCGGCTCTACTACCTCGAATAAAAGTATCGCCATTTAATCTAACAACACCGGGTTGCAAAGCAACAATAGTGGCCAAACTACGAGTAGGTAAAGCTTCGATATCATCAGCCCCAATAATTCTTCTGGCATTTGTAGAAGATTTTTCAATTAAAGGTTTTTTTGCAACAACAACCAGTTCTTTAGTTGAAAACTCCGTAGAAGCCAAATTAAATTTCAAGTTAACAGTTAAACCGGATTTAACTCTAACATTAGTAACTTTACTCGGTTGAAAACCGATATATGAAGCTTTTACCGAATAGGTACCGGAAGGAATTTGACTAATTAAAAATTCGCCGTTGGCATCGGTAGCCGCACCAAGTGTTGTTCCTTCCACAATAACATTGGCACCAATAAGCGCTTCTCCGGTTTGTTTATCTATTACTTTTCCTGAAATTCTACCTGTACCCGTTTGGGCAAGAGAAAATGAAAAAGTAATAAGCAACAATAAAATTGTTGTATAAAATTTTCGGAACATAATTTTTTCTCCTTTATATATTAACAATTTTCTAATCATCTGTAAAAACTTTGTTTTGTAAACTTGTTTTATTGCCATAAATAACTGCGGTAAATCTACCTTTAGCCGTTAACCCGGCTTGAAAAGATGTTACAACAGAATCTCCGTTACCGGCTTTATTATTACTAATAATGTTTATTGTATAATCACCGGCTTTTAAGTATTGATGATTAGCAACACTACCATATCCCAAAGCAATTGCCAAAGTTGTATCTACATCGGCGGAAACGGCATTTATTTTGGTAATTGCCAACCCGGGTGAACCGTTTGCAAAAGCAACCGCTGCAGTATCCGGGCGATATAACATTTTACTTCCGGGATCGTCTTTCTTTTGGAAAATGTATCTGTCATCCATTTTAATAACGTCTCTATCTGCCGCTGTGGCACCTACGACAAATAATCTCATTCTTCTATCAACTTCGGTAGTAAGTTTCAAAGTTTCCGAATTAAATTGTAACTGTTTGGAACCGGCAGGAATATCTTTATAGTCTCCCGCACTTTCGTCACCGTAAGCAATAGTTCCAAAAGAAATTGTTTTTTTGGCATGTGTAACCAGTGTAAAATCCGCCGTAGATATATCCGGCGCCAGATTAACAATTTTTACCTGACTACGATAATCAATTTTGCTTGGTATTGGTTGAACACTTGTATCAACACAACCAACCATAAGAAATACTAGAGACATGCCGAATGTTAATAAGATTCGAATGTAACTATTTTTTGGCATATGACCTCCTAATTAAAATAAATAATTTACAATAATGATATAAAAATTTCATTAGTATGACTTGAAATAACTAGTTATGAATAGAGTATGAAAAATTGTAATAAAATTTTTATCATGGGCACTCCTTTGTTTGTTGAAAATTACATTTATAATTTTTTTATTGGAACTTTTCTTCACATAAACAGGTAAAAGTTACCACTATTTAAATAAGTAAGAAATAAATTACAATTATCGCAATAAATAGTCAAGTATGTATTATAATTTTATTTTTATATTATAACATTTTTTTCCTCTAAAACGCGGATGTTATTGCGCAAAATATTATTATATAAATTGTAAAAATTTTGGTGTTATTCAATTAAAATTTAAAACAGATAAACTTTTCCGTTTTTAATTAGTATAATTCAATTTTGCCAATACACGTAAACAATAATAAAAGTTATAAAACGTTTTTAATTTTCTCTACAAAAATCGATTTGGGTACGGCTCCTATTATGGTTTCTTTAACTTCACCGTTTTTAAAAATAAGTACCGTAGGAATACTTCTTACACCATATTTAACAGCCGTTTCTTGATTAGAGTCAACATCAAGTTTACCAACTTTTAATTTACCGTCATACTCTTCGGCTAATTCTTCTACAATAGGCGCAATCATTTTGCAAGGGGCACACCAAACAGCCCATAAATCAATTAGCACCGGTAAATCGGATTTAAGTACTTCTTCTTCAAAATTCCTATCAGTAAAAATCAATGGTTTCATATATAAATTTTCTCCTTTTCAATTTTTAAAAGTTACATTTTACCTTTCTTTTTTAGTATATCTCTTGCAATAATAATTTTTTGAATTTCGTTTGTTCCTTCAAAAATTCTGTTAATTCTTGCATCTCTGTAAAATCTTTCGATCGGTAGTTCTTTGGAATATCCCATACCGCCATGAATTTGAACGGCTAAGTCGGCAATTTTATCCAACGATTCGGAACAGTAAAGTTTAACCATCGCCGATTGGCGGGAAACATTTTTACCCAAATCATAATCTACTGCCGTTCTGTAAACCATAGATTCCATTGTATAAATCATAGTGGCCATTTCGGCAAGATAAAATTGTATTGCTTGAAAATGACTAATTGTTTGATCGAATTGTTCTCTTTCTTTTGCATATAAAGTTGACATTTCCAAAAGTTCTTTGGCAGCACCTAAACAAGCGGCTCCCAAACCAAGCCTTCCCGTATCAAGAGTTTTCATGGCCAAAAGGAATCCTCTTCCGTCTTTACCAATTAAATTTTCTTGAGGTATTCTAACATTATCAAAAGTAATGGCATGAGTTGAACTTCCTTTAATTCCCATTTTCTTTTCCGGTGGTCCGGCATGGAAGCCCGGGTTATTTGTTTCAACTATAAATGCAGAAATACCTTTCGGAGTTCTGGCAAAAACGGAAACTATATCAGCTGTACCACCATTGGTAATCCATAATTTTTCTCCGTTAATAACCCATTGATTTCCATCAAGATATGCTTTAGTTTTAAGATTGAAAGAATCGGAACCTGCTTGAGCTTCGGTTAAACAGAAAGCAGCCAATTTTTCTCCAGAAGCCAATGGAGTTAAATATTTTTTCTTTTGTTCTTCATTGCCTCCCAAATAAATAGCATTGGCACCAATTGATTGGTGAGCGCCAATAACTGTAGCTGTTGACATACAACCTCTGGCAATTTCCTCTTGAGTAATACAGTAACCGATTTCACCAAATCCGCCACCGCCGTATTCTTCGGGAAAAGCTACTCCCAAAATACCTACCTCACCTAATTTTTTCAATAATTCCGGCGGTATTTTTCCTTCTTCGTCAATTCGGGCAGCCAACGGTTTAATTTCATTGGTTGTAAAATCTCTTACCATGTCTCTAAGCATTAATTGTTCTTCCGTAAAAGAAAATTCAAACATAGTAGCACCTTAGTTTTGTTACAAGATTTATTTTATAGGCTTACAAACAACTTCGCCTGTATAGCTTACATTATATTCACCACCGTCAACACCAATAACGTTGCCCGAAATCCAATCTGCAGAAGGTTGACAAAGCATAACTATTGCTTTTGCAACTTCGGTAGGTACCGTGAGTTTTCCCATGGGATTTTTTTCTTTTGCGGCTTTAACCATTAATTCGTTTCCAGGAATTTTTCTTAGTGCGGGAGTATCTGTTACACCGGCCATTATTGCATTGGCTGTAACTTTCATATAGCCTAACTCTACGGATAATTGTCTTATGTGTGCTTCAACTGCGGCTTTGGCAGCAGAAACAGCACCGTAATAAGGAATAACTTGTTGTGAACCTGCACTTGTTAAAGCAAAAATTCTTCCGCCTTTGGCAAGTAAATCTCTTTGAACCAATCCTTGAGTCCAATAAACCAAAGTATGAGCCATCACATCCATAGTCATTTCCATTTGCGATTTACTTATGCAATCATTGGGTGATTTGGTTATAAAAGGTTTAAGGGTTCCGAAAGCCAATGAGTGGATAAGCACATGAACATGCGGGTGATCTTTTGTGGAAAATCTTTCTTTAAACTCATCTAACGTATCGTTTCTCTTTATCGGATCGGCAGCATTCATATTATAAAAAATTGCTTCTTGCCCGTAATTTTTAATTTTTTTTATAATTTGAGAAACTTTATGCATTGTGCTTTGTCTATCGAGATGAATTCCCAGAATGCTATATCCGTTTTTAGCCAGTTCAACTGCAGTTGCACCACCAAATCCACTTGATGCACCAAGTATTAACGCCCATTTCCGTGTCATGTTTTTCCTTTTTTATTATTGAATGCGAAAATTTATAAAAATAACAATGTTATTACAAATTGATTCTTTAATAAACAATTTTATGGTATCAATTATTTTTTCCCTTTCGGGTATTTTTTTAATAAATCGTCTTCGATGTAAGTAATTTTATATTTCCAGATTACGTAAAAATTGTTGTTATCGAAAAAATAGTAATTTAGTTTCATTATTTGTATTTGTTCATAAATAAAAATTTTATCTTATATTTTTCGAACTTTTATATTTTAACTTTGAATTTTATATGGTTTGATATCTTATTGTGTTTTCTCCAAGTAAATTTTGTACACCGTTAACTAATGTATCACTTATTTTCACTTTGTTATCAATTAAAAACTTTTTTGCCGTATCGTTAAATCTTAATGAAATAATCACTTGGGTTTGACCGGGATTTTTCTCTAACAATTCTTTTAATTCCGAAATTATTTTTTCATTATGTTTGTTTGCATCAATTATTAATCCCAAACGTTCCGTTAGTTTGGATGATGCTTCGTTAAGCTTCATAGCTTGGTCAACGTGCAATTTGATTTCGTCGCCGTTGCTTTCCAATTTTCCCATAACCAATACTGTAGATTCGGGTTCAATAATATCTCCGAATTCCGCATAGACTTTACCGAACATAATACATTCGCAAGAACCGCTAAAATCGTCTAATTTAAAAAATGCCATATTTTTGCCGGATTTATCCATGCGAGTTTTTACGGATGTAATAACGCCGCAAGCTCTAACATTACCCTTTTTTTTATATGTTTCGGATTCGCCGAGTTTTATTGTTGCAAATGAATTGTATTCCGATTCGAACTTTCTTAACGGATGATCGGAAAGATAGAAACCCAAAACTTGCCGTTCTTTTGCCAATTTATCTTTATGCGTCCAAGGAGGAACATTTTCCAAATCCGGTTCTTCTATGGCAATGGTTTCATCTATGTTCCCGAATAGGTTATCACCTTGGTTAAGTATTGAATTTTGGACTTTACTGCCAAAAGAAAGTGCATGTTCTATCGAAGCAAAATTTTGAGACCTTGTACCTTTTAGGTTATCTAAAGCTCCGGCAAGCACCAAAGCTTCCATGGCTCTTTTGTTTACAATTCGCGTATCAATTTGAGATGTAAGATCGAATATGCTTTTAAAATTTCTGTTTAGTTTTTTTCTTGCTCTTTGAATTTCCTTAACGGCATTTATTCCTACATTTTTAATTGCAGACATTCCGAAAACGATATTTCCGTTTTCAACCGTAAATTTTACCGAAGGTTTATTTACATCGGGTAATAGAACATGAATTTTTAGTTTTCTGCAATCATCCAATAATGCCGTAACTTTATCGGGGTTACCGAATTCATTGGTAAGGTTCGAAGCTAAAAATTCTGCGGGATAGTGTGCTTTTAGGTAACCGGTTTGATAGGCAACATAACTATAAGCAACGGCATGACTTTTATTAAAACCGTAATTGGCAAATTTATCTATAACAACAAAAATTTCTTCGGCAATTTTTTGCGGGATACCGTTTTTTACGGCTCCATCAATAAACTTGGTTTTTTGTCTTGCCATTTCTTCCAAATCTTTTTTGCCCATTGCTCTTCTTAGCAAATCGGCTTCGGCTAGAGACATTCCCGCTATTCTATTTGCAATCTGTATTACTTGTTCTTGGTAAACTATAATACCATAAGTTTCTTTTAAAATTTCTTCCAACTTCGGATGTAAATATTCAATTTGTTTTCGTCCGTGTCGTCTATCAATAAAATCACCAATAAATTCCATTGGTCCCGGACGATACAGAGCATTCATTGCAGAAAGGTCTTTAAGA
>JALSTL010000139.1 GCA_026983755.1 Melioribacteraceae bacterium
ATAAATATGAAAAAAACCATGTTCCTGAAGATATAAAAAATATCCCAAAACCAATTATAGGTTATTACGGAACACTTACTCCGTCTAACGATTGGGAATTGATAGAATATCTTGCATTGAAAAGACCCAATTACAATTTTGTACTTATCGGAAGAAAAGAAATTCATTTGGAAAAAATAGATAATTTAAAAAATGTTTTTTTCCTTGGTAAAAAAGATTATGGTAAGTTACCTTCTTACGCTTCTGAATTTGATGTTTGTATTATGTTCTGGACAATGAAGGAATGGATTAAGAACAGTTCTCCGTTAAAAGTTAAAGAATATCTTGCTCTCAAAAAGCCTGTAGTTTCAACCTATATAAGCGAAGTTGAAAAAAAATTTGGCGAAGTTGTATCTATTGCCAACAATAAAGAAGAGTTTTTACAATATTTAGACGAAGCATTAACAAAAGATAATTCTGCCAAATTAGAAAAAGGTATTGAAATAGTTAAAAAAGAATCATGGGATAAAGTTGTAGTTAAACTGGAAAAAGAAATTTCAAATGGGGTATAAAACTATGATTGGAAAATTAACATATCATATAGTTGACTTTTTTAGAAAAACCGAAACTGTAAAAGTTTATAACAAAATCATAAAAACACAATGGCTAAGTAAAGAAGAATTAAATCAAATTCAATTTGAAACACTTAAAAAATTATTACTTCATAGTTTTAATAATGTACCGTATTATACAAAGCTGTTTAACGATTATGGGTTTAATCCGGAAAAATTTAATGATTTTTCCGATTTAAAAGTTCTACCTTTGATAAATAAAGATGTAATAAGAGCGAACTTTGAAAAATTGAAAGCAAAAAATTTCAGCTACTTTTTACCACGTAAAACTCAAACAGGAGGTTCTACCGGTAAACCGTTAGTTACTTATAAAGATAAACTTGCACATTCGTATATTTGGGCAAATAATTTAAGAGGCTGGAATGTTGCCGGTTATGAAATTGGAGATAAGTTTATACAGATAGCTTCCGGTTCTTTGTTACCTAATACTACTTCAATAAAAAGTAAATTGTATAGCTATATGCAAAATGCAATATTGATAACAAGTTATCATTTAACCGAAGATAAAATAAAAGAAGTGATAAAAATTATAAACTCTACAAAAGCAAATTATATTTACGGATATTCATCAACAATATCTTTAATTGCACAAACAGCAAAAAATAAAAATTGGGGAATTAATCGAAAGTTAAATGGTATTTTTACTACTTCCGATATGCTTTATCCGAATCAACGAAAAACTATAGCAGAAGTTTTCGGTTCGGAAGTGTTCGATAATTATGGATGTCCGGAAGGTGGTGTTATTACTTTTGAATGTGAAAACCATAACGGCTATCATATTAATCAAGAATCTGCTTATGTGGAAATTGTCAATCAAAATGAAAATGGAATTGGTAATATTATTTCAACGCCTTTATATAGTTATGCATTTCCATTAATAAGATATAACACCGGTGATGTTGGGAAAATCGCTACTGATTCTTGCTCTTGTGGAAGAGGATTGAATAAAATATCGGAACTTGGTGGAAGAATAAGAGATTTTATTGTTCTGGAAGATGGAAGATACATTCACGGAGCTTTCTTTAATCATTTAGAAGCTTTGTACAATGCAAAATGGATAAGTCAGTATCAAATTATCCAAGAAAATATAAATGAAATAACATTAAAATTTTCTTGTTTATCCGAACCGGTTGAAGATGAATTGAAATTAATAACAAATGATTTACATAAAGGATTATTGCCGAACATAAAAATTAATTTCGATTTTTCAGGTGTTGAATATACAAAAGGCGGTAAATTTAGATTAATTATTTCCAAAGTAAAAAATAATTGGGAAAAAATAAAAGATTATGAATAAATCCAAAATATTAATAACCGGATCAGCGGGATTTATAGGTTATCACTTAACGGAATTATTAGCTTCAAACAACTTTGATATTATTGGAATTGATAACTTAAACAGTTACTATAATGTTAATCTAAAAAAAG
>JALSTL010000140.1 GCA_026983755.1 Melioribacteraceae bacterium
TCAATATGATTCTTGAATATGAAGACTATGATGTTGATTATACTACCGATGTTGAACTGGGATTAAAAAAATTAGAATATAATAATTACGATGCTTTACTGCTTGATATTCAAATGCCGAAGATGACGGGTTTTGAAGTGCTCAATTGGTTAAAAGAAAAAAACATTGAGTTAAGCGTTATAATAATTTCCGCCTACGGTAATTTGGAAAATGCTATTAAAGCTACAAAACTCGGAGCGTTTGATTTTATAGAGAAACCAATTGACAGAGATAAACTTTTAATAAGCATACGCAATGCTGTTGGTAAAATTAATCTTATAAAAGAAAATAAAAAACTAAAAGAAAATATAGCACAAGATGAAATTATTATTGGAGAAAGCGAAGCGATAAAATCCGTACTTGAAATAATTGACCGTGTTGCCACAACCGAATCGAGAATTTTAATTACAGGAGAGAACGGAACCGGAAAAGAACTTGTTGCTAAAGCCATTCACAAAAAAAGCAATAGAAGTAATAAAAATTTAATAGAAGTAAATTGTGCCGCTATTCCTAATGAACTTATAGAATCGGAATTATTCGGTCATGAAAAAGGTTCGTTTACCGGAGCCGTACAAAAACGAATTGGCAAATTTGAACAAGCCAACGGCAGTACTTTGTTTTTAGACGAAGTTGGAGATATGAGTTTGCAAGCTCAGGCCAAAGTTCTTCGAGCTATTGAAGACGGTGTTATTGCTAGGGTTGGAGGCGCTAATAAAATTAAAGTGGACGTTAGAATAGTTGCGGCAACTAATAAAGATTTAAGAAAAGAAATAAAAGAAGGTAACTTCAGAGAAGATTTATTTCACAGATTAAATGTAATACCTATCAAGGTTCCTCCACTTAGAGAAAGAAAAGAAGATATTCCTCTTTTGGTTAATTACTTTACAAAAAAAATTTGCAAAGCCAATAAATTTACTCCTAAAATTTTTACCGATGATGCTTTGAATATTTTACAAGATTATAATTGGTCCGGAAACGTTAGAGAATTAAGAAATATAATTGAGCGGATAATTATAATGATTCCTCATAACGAAATTACAAAAAAAGATGTTTACGCAATGCTACCTCATCTGGAACAAAAAAAAGATGATTTGATAAACACAGCGGATTCATTTCAAGAATTTAAAGAAAAAGCCGAACGTGCTTTTATAATTAAGCAATTAGAATCTAATAATTGGAATATTAGTAAGACAGCCGAAGCCTTGGATATTCAAAGAAGTCATCTTTATAACAAAATGAAAAAATATAATATTGAAAAAGGGAAATAATTACAAAAATATTTAAGGAAAAAAATGAGTACGATATTTACTAAAATTATTAACAGAGAAATTCCAGCCGATATTGTTTACGAAACCGAAACGGTTCTTGCTTTCAGAGATATAAATCCGCAAGCTCCCGTGCATGTTTTAATTATTCCGAAAATTGAAATTCCGAAAATAACCGATATAAACGGGAAAGAACATTCTGCACTTTTAGGCGAAATGTATGATGCGGCAAACAAAATTGCCAAAGAAGAAGGTATAGCCGAAAGCGGTTTCCGTTTGGTTTTTAATTGCGGAGATAACGGTGGACAAGAAGTTTATCATATTCACATGCATTTACTTGGCGGAAGAAAAATGACTTGGCCTCCGGGGTAAATAAATATATGATATAAAATATTTTTAACTTTACTTCTCTTTAGCTTTTTAGGAAACAGGCAATTTATTTTTAATAGTAAATTGAAATTTTATTTATGCATATTTTGAAAAAAATTATCTTTTTTACAAATTAAGTTCCTTTTTTACCTCTAACTTTGCTGCTATTCTATCTTGGTTCGAAATGTGCAAATTGTTGCTGATTTTTCTTATGTAATAATCTTCATACTTATCAAGTTTTTTATCAACGTAAGCAAGTTGCCAAAGATTTTTTACAATCTCGTATTTTTCTTCTTCGCTTAACTTTTCATTAATAATCTCGGTAAACTCGTAAGCACTAACGGATTTTTCAATTTGTTGCT
>JALSTL010000141.1 GCA_026983755.1 Melioribacteraceae bacterium
TTATTATTCCACTGCTTTGACTTGCTTCAAGCATTCCTTCTTCAAGATTACCGTTAAAGATACCTTCGCGTTCTCTTTTTTCTCCAAGTATTTCTTTTAGTTCGTCAATATCGGCACAATTATCTTCTGCTTCGGTAATTTGTGTGCTGAATTCATTTTTAATTACCCTTGCCATAGCAAGTTTTTTCAAAATTAATTTTGTACTGTTATCCTTAGCATTTAAAACAGCATTCTTGTAATTAATATGAGCAGAAGATTCTTTGGTAACGGCAAATCTGGTTCCTATTTGTACACCTTCGGCACCAAGAGCAAGAGCCGCAAGAATTGTTTGTCCGTTCATTATGCCGCCGGCTGCAATTACAGGTATCTTAATTTCATTTACTAATTGAGGTATAAGTGAGAAAGTTGTAAGTTCATCCAATCCGTTGTGTCCGCCTGCTTCAACACCTTCGCCAACAATAGCATCGCACCCAACGTTTTCGGCTTTGTGTGCAAACTTAAGGGACGATACAACATGAACAACGGTAATATTATTCTCTTTTAATAAATCTATAAACTTTCCGGGATGACCTGCCGAAGTAAAAACAATCTTTACATTTTCACGAATAACAATATTAACCAAATCGTAAGCATCTTCACGAAGTAAAGGAATATTAACGCCAAACGGTCTATCCGTAGCTTTTTTACACATAAGAATGTGCTCGTTTAATAAATCCGGTTTCATAGACCCTGCACCAATTAAACCTAATCCGCCATTGTTTGAAACAGCCGAAGCTAATTTCCAGCCGGAAACCCAAACCATACCGCCTTGAATAATTGGAAGCTGAATATTAAATAGTTTAGTTATTCTTGTTTTTTTCATAAAAATATTGTTTAATAAAATTGAATTTTAAACGATAATTTTGATAAAGGCAAAGAAATTATCTAAATTAAGTATAAACAAAATATTCTTTTCAAAAAATAATAAAAGAGGTTTAAATGTCCTACCTTTTTACTTCGGAATCAGTCTCGGAAGGTCATCCGGATAAAGTTTCCGATGCAATTTCAGATGGTGTGCTTGATGCTATTTTGGCAGAAGACCCGAATGCAAGAGTTGCCTGCGAAACTTTTGTAACAACAGGATTGGTTCTTGTTGGCGGTGAAATTACAACTACTGCTTATGTAGATATACAAGAAATAGTTAGACGAACAGTTAAAAATATTGGATATACCGAAGCGGATTATAAATTTGATTCGGAATCTTGTTCGGTACTTAATGCGATTCATTCGCAATCACCCGATATTGCAATGGGTGTTGATGCCGGTGGTGCCGGTGATCAAGGAATTATGTTTGGGTATGCTTGTGATCAAACAAAAGAATTAATGCCTATGCCAATTATGTATGCTCATAAGCTTGTAAAAAAATTAGCGGATATTCGCAAAAGAAATAAAAAACTAATGCCGTATCTTCGTCCCGATTCAAAATCTCAAGTAACAGTTGAATATGATGATAACAATAAACCTATCAGAGTTGATACTGTTGTTATTTCTACTCAACATGATAAAGGCGTAAGTCAAAAGAAAATAAAGAACGACGTTATAAAACATGTTATTAAAAAAGTAATACCTTCAAAATTATTGGATAAGAATACAAAATATCATGTAAACCCCACCGGAAGATTTGAAATAGGCGGTCCGCACGGAGATAGCGGTTTAACGGGAAGAAAGATTATTGTGGATACTTATGGCGGCTGGGCACCACACGGCGGCGGAGCTTTTTCAGGTAAAGATCCTTCTAAAGTTGATAGAAGTGCAACTTATGCTGCTCGTCATATTGCAAAAAATATTGTTGCCGCTAAATTGGCTAAAGAATGTTTGGTTCAACTAGCTTATGCAATTGGTGTTGAACAACCGGTCTCAATTTTTATTGATACTAAAGGAACAGGAGTAATCTCCGATAATGAATTATCCGAAATGATAAAAAAAGAAGTTGATCTTACTCCCAAAGGAATAATAAATAGACTTGGTTTACGTAAACCTATTTACCAAA
>JALSTL010000142.1 GCA_026983755.1 Melioribacteraceae bacterium
ACCATTGTATATAATTTTTATATGGTTGCGGGAAAGGTAAATTGATTTCCATTCCTGAATTAAAAGCTTCATAAAACGTAAAAACCTCTTTCAGCAACAAAGGTAATGACCATCCGTCTAAAATAATATGATGATGAGTCCAAATTAATTTGTATGTATTGCTATCAAATTTTATTAAGCTTATCCTCATCATAGGAGGTTTGGAAAATTGAAAACCTTTTTTCCTATCTGCAATCAAAAAGTCATTAAACTTTTTTTCCTTATCAAATAACGGTAGCCTACTCCAGTCGAAATATTCAAACGGAAGTTCAACTTTTTTATGCACAACTTGGAGCATGGTTTTAACTTTTTTATAGACAAAAGAAGTTCGTAAAACCGTGTTTCTGTCAATAGCTTTTTGCCAAGCTTTTTTGAATGCTTCGATATTCAGTTTGCCTGAAATAGTAGCATTAACTTGCTCAATATACTCTTGCTTAGCTTTGTTTAACAAAGTATGAAAAAGCATTCCTTCTTGCATAGGAGACAAAGAATAAATTTCTTCGATGTTTTTTGTGTTTTGTTTACTCATCTTCAAAGTCTTCGTTTAATTCTGAAAATATTGAACCTAACTCTTCTTCATCAAGATCTATTTCGTGAAAATCCGAAGCTGTAAATCCCACATTTATCATATTCATATTTGTATCTAAAAGTTTAGTTAATTCACTTTTAAAATATTCCGCAAAAGAAATAATTTCATTTTTAGAATAAGAAACTTTGCTGTAAATAAAACTTATCGAAAGTTTTCCGTTAACTATACTAGTAACAATATCAATTAAAAAAGGACGTAAATTTTCTGCGGCTCTTTCCAACCCTTTAGATTCTTCGGCAACAAGAAAATCTCCTTCTTTTCCTATAACCTGATTGAACTGTCCAAGATAATTAAAACTTATCTCAGGTAAGTGAGGTAAATCACTTTCACTGACTTTTTTTGAGAAATATTTAATAATTCCGTAACCTATACCATTATTAGGTATTTTTCTTAAAGATTCTTTGATAATTTTTAAGGAATCAATAGGATTTATTGAATGTTCCAAATCCAAAACAACAGGATAAATAGCCGTAAACCAGCCGATTGTTCTTGAAACGTCCACATCTTCGAACAAAGGTTCTCTACCGTGACTTTCCATAGCAATAGTCATTTTTCTAGAACCTTTCCATTTTTGATTTGCCAAAACCAATGCAGTAAGTAAAACTTCATTTATTTCCGTATTATAAACTTTCGGAACTTCTTTAAGTAAGGTTTGTGTTAATTTTTCATCCAATGAAATTAAAACTTTATCAAGGGTTTTTTCTTTATTTCCAGTTAAATCAGTTTCTCTCTTTTTTATTGATTTTTGTAAACGCTTAATATTTTTCCAGTAGTTGATTTGTTTATCGGCAAAATCCGTTCCGCCGAGTTCCAAAATATTTTTTGCCCAATAGGCATACGATGTTGTTTTAGGTGGGAGCACGGGAGCATTGCCGGTTTTCAATTGTTCATAAAGTGTAAATAAATCTTCCGTTAAAATTCTCCACGAAACACCATCTATTACCAAATGATGTGCTACTATCAAAAGTCGGTCGCTTTTGTTTTGTCCAATGTAAAAATATACACATTTGAAGACATCACCTTTCGTTAAATCCAAGCCTGCTTGAATTTTGTTGGATTTTAGAGTAATTGTTTCGGATAATTTTTCATCTTCAACTTTTGATAAATCGATTTTTACAAACGGAATGTTTTCTATATTTTTCTGATATGATTGTTTTATGTTTCCGTTTTCAAAATCATATTTCATTCTTAAAGCATCATGATGTTTAACCAATTCGGTTACAGCTTGTTGAAATTTTTCTTCGTCTAAATGTTCTTTTACTTCCAATAAAACAGCTTGATTCCAATGATTCGGATTAGTTAAATTTTGTTCAAAAAACCATTGTTGAATTGGTGTTAACGGAAGTTCCCCTTCCAGTATTTCTTGGTCGGCATTTATTTTTACCG
>JALSTL010000143.1 GCA_026983755.1 Melioribacteraceae bacterium
TTCCGGGAGGAATTTTACAGACAATTTCTATTACTTTATCATAAAAATTATCATTCATTGGATTGAGGATGTTTTTTTAAAATTCGTAGGATAAATTTATATAAAAAATATTTTATTTCGGTAGAAAAAAAGCCTCCGGAATTCCGGAGGCTTAAATATTTGAAAATACTATAATTAGAATCTAAGTTTTGTACTGAAACTCCAAGATCTTCCCCAACCGAAGAATACACGGTTATTCACATTTACACCATTCCAAGTTTGATCTCCCGGATTGGCAAATTTATTGGTTGCAGATTCGGATATATATACTTTATCAAATACATTATTTACGCTTAAACGTAAAGTCAATTTACCTACGTTTTTGATTTTAAAACCATAAGAAGCACTTGCATCAACCAAACTGTAAGCCGGTAATTTTAAAGAACCTTTATGGTTGGGATCATCAAAACTTGTAGCATCAATATTAGCATAAAGATTATCTGCGTAGAATTGGTTTACATCCAAATAGAATCCTTTAAAGAAGTTAAAGTTAAATCCTACTCTTGAAGTAAATTGAGCAGCATCGCCAACTTTTACGCCATCTAAGTAAAGTGTTTTGGTTTGTCCGGGAATCGGATCATTATTATCATCTACAAACGGAGCGGTAACATTACCATTATATTTCCAATCTCCAATAGACATCATTCCATAGAATTTGGCTCTTCCGTATTTAGCAGAAGATTCCAATTCAATTCCTTTGTGTATTTCTTTGATACCATATAAACGAGCAGTTCCAAAAGTATCATTATTGCCATCACCGTCAGTATCAAGCATAGAAGAAACTTGAGCGAAACGGTCTTTCCAAGAAGTCAAATATCCGTTAAGTTTTACTCTCCAATGTTCACCTTTGAATCCATAACCCATTTCAACTGCTTGTACAGTTTCATTTTTTAGGTTATCATTGGTTTCATTATCAGTATAATGAGGGAATACGGCACGGAATAAAGGTTGTTTGCTATACAAACCGGCATTAACAAAAACATTGTGTTGTTCGTTAATGTTGTAGTTAAATCCTCCTTTTACGTTGTAACCGGGTAATGAAACCCAATCGGAAGCTTGAGGTTCATCTTTTCCGTCCCCATCTACATCACGAGGAAGGTTAAAGTAATCAATTCTTTGGAATTGTTGATTAGAATACCCTCCTTGAATAAAGGCTGAATAAACATCGGTTTTATATTCCAATTGACCGAATCCACCTAACCAACGAACATTACCTTGGTTATAATATTCGATTTTGTCTTGTCCTTTGATATCAATAAAAGGATTCCAAGAAGGATTAGCTTCAACAAATTTGTCAGGGTTTATGTATCGGTTCGGGTTATTTCTATCTCTGTTATCAAAATAACGGTCGGCACCCAAAACATCGTTTACCACTCTGTAATGATAGCCGGAATATGTTCGGGCATCAATTCCTACATCAAAACTTAAATTCTCGCTAAAATCATTATGATAATTAGTGATAATACCATACCAGTCATGAGAGTTCATAGAAGCTCTTCTTGAAATACCGTTACTTCTGTCATTGGTATATTTTCCATCACTATCTGTTGTTCTTACAGGAACAGATAACCCGTTATAATTATAAGGTGCTTGTCCGGAGTTCCAAGCAGCTATTTCATCAAACATATATAATCCGTCAGAATTTCTAAAATATGTTCCATAGTAGATTTTCTTTCCACCGATTTTTCCTATATCACCGGTTCCTCCACCACGACCCCAAGAGCCGTAGAAAACAGTTGATAATTTGGAAGCATCATTTATTTTCCATTCCCAGTTCAAAGAAGCAATAGGTTTGTGATAGAAGTTTCTTCTCATACTGAAAACTTTTCCTTGATAGTAACCCCAATCTCCATTATATTTGATATTAGGTTCGTTTCCACTACCACCGTATTGAATATAATTTTTTAGCGCCGGCGCATAAGATCTTTGAT
>JALSTL010000144.1 GCA_026983755.1 Melioribacteraceae bacterium
ACTAAATTTGAAGGTAAGTTTAAAATACAGCCGACATCAATAAAATATGAAAAAAGACAAATTATAAATCGCGAAATTTTATTAAGTGAAGTCCTTAATAATTTTGAAGAGTTGTTGGAATTAAGCAAACAAAATTCCAAAAAACTTTTAGATACTTGGCGTGATAATTGTAGAATGTTAGGAGAAAACGTTAAAATAGATTTCAACGGTACAACAAAATACGGGATATTTTATGATATTGATAAGAACGGTTTTATGATATTACAAATTGGTAATAAAAAGGAAAAGATTTCTGCCGGCGATATATCCGTAATAAAAATTTAGATAAAAATGAAAGTATATTTTGATAACTCCGCAACAACAAAACTGCATCCGCAAGTTTTACAGGCAATGATTCCTTACTTAACCGATAATTTCGGAAATCCTTCCTCTATTCATTCTTTAGGTAATAAAGCTAAGGTTGCAATAGAAAATTCCAGAGAAATAATTGCAAATTTTATAAATGCCGATGCAAGCGAGATTTATTTTACAAGCGGCGGAAGCGAAGCAAATAATTTTTGCATTAGAGGAATTGCACAAACCGAATTTTACGAAACCAATAGAAAAAACATTGTAACAACTTCCATTGAACATCCGTCAATACTTAAAACGTTTGATTATTTAAAATCACAAGGTTTTATTACGGATATTGTTTCGGTTGACGAAAAATTTCAACTCGATGAAAAAAAAATATCCGAACTTTCCGGAACGTCCGTTTCTTTACTTTCGGTAATGTATGTAAACAATGAAACCGGAAGTATAAATGATATTGAAAAAATTAATAATCTTACAGATAATAATATTTTCATTCATACCGATGCGGTACAAGCTTTTGGAAAAATAAAAATTGATGTGAAAAAATTAGGTGTTGATGCTTTGTCTGCTTCGGCACATAAAATTTACGGTCCGAAAGGAATTGGTTTTGCTTATGTAAAAAACGGAACTCCTTTGAATTCATTAATTTTCGGAGGCGGACAAGAACGCAACCGACGTGCCGGGACTGAAAATGTTGCCTCTATTGTTGGTTTTGCCGAGGCTGTAAAATTAGCTAAAGAAAAAATGGATGATAATTTTACCAAAGTAGAAAAACTTAAAAATTATTTTGTTAAAATTTTAAATAATAAAGTTAAAAATATTTCCTTTAACCAACCGATTATTCAATCTTCCGAAGAATTTTACAGACATTTACCTTACGTTTTAAGTATAACTTTTTCGCCAAAATATTATAACGTTGATACCGAAGCAATGTTAATTCTGTTAGATATAAACGGAATAGCCGCTTCAAACGGTTCCGCTTGTTCTTCTGGTACTATTAAACCTTCGCATGTAATTATGGCATCGGGTAAAAGTAAAGAATATGCAAACGGAACGTTACGTTTTTCTTTTTCACCGGAAAATAATTTTGAGGAAATAGATTATACTATTAACGTATTAAAAGAGATTGCGGAAAAGTTTAAGAGATAATTTTAATTGTTATTTGTGAATTTTTTGGGGAATAAATTTTGTTTTTTCTATAAAATCTTTACGATAATTTTTTGAAATAAAAATAAAATATTAGCATTTACTCTACACCGAAAATTTTTTTTATTTCATCATTGCTAATTGTTTTGGTTATTTCCTCTTTGGAGTTACTTTTATTCTTTTGCTTCAGCTGTTTTGCAAATTCTTCGCTTTTAATTCTTGTACAACTATTAACTCTTGCGTAATCGTACACTGAATTATCGGAACTTACTACGGCAAGCAGTTTGGGATTTCTGGATAAATCAATTTCTTCTTTTATTTTTATATCTGCAATTTGATTATCGGAATATTTTATTTTAATCTTTCCGCTTGGAATTGCTTCGGCGGCAAAACCGTCAAAATGTAAAGAAACTTGTACATTTTTAGTCCCGAAAAATCCGTTAAGAAGAGCAACCAATTTTACTC
>JALSTL010000145.1 GCA_026983755.1 Melioribacteraceae bacterium
AAACGTTTCCTCATTTCCTTACTCCTTAAAAGTTAATATAATGGTTACAAAAACTATCTAAAAAAACTCAAGTGCCGAAATTTTATTATTAATATTCTCGACTTTTTTTTCGATTCTTAAACTTTCCTACAAAACTCCCTGCAAAAAAAATTTTGCTGTTGTCACTTACTACCAGAGTAAAAAAGAATTATCAAAAGTCCAATTAATAACAAACTATTATATGAAATTAATAAATGACTTCTTTACTTTATAACCCTTAAATATTTATGATAGAAAGCTAACATTTTTTTATTACTAAAAAATTAAGTTTTTTGTCAGTTCTAAATAGTTTTAGTTTTTGCATTATAAAATTTAATTTCTTTAATATTTTTATCCTCATATACAACGGAATAATTTAATTTTGTAACTGATTTGATAGTTTTTACAATTGTCCAGAAAGATGCATTATAAAAATTTGCAGTAATTCTTTTATTATTGCTATCATTATTTAAAGCAAACTTAACTCCGAAAGATCTGCTTAAATTTTTAAAAACTTTTTTTATAGGTGTATTTTTAAATACATATTTATTGTCTTTCCACCCAACTTCTTCTAATATGTTAAAACCTTTTATCTCTCTAGTATTATTAATTTTATTGAAAACAAATTGTTGTTTGGGAGATAAGTAAAAGCTATGAGATTTTTCATCTTTAATATTACCGGAAACCAAAACCTTGCCTTCCACTAAAGATACCTTTATATTTTTATCTTCGGGGAACGCACAAATATTAAACTTAGTACCTAATACGGTTGTGGAAACTTTTCCCGATTTAACAACAAACGGTCTTGTAGTATCATGTGCAACTTCAAAATAAGCTTCCCCTATTAAATAAACTTCGCGTGAGGATTTACTGAAATGATGAGGATATTTTAATATGCTATTCGCATTCAAAATAATTTTTGTTCCGTCAAACAATGTAATAATTGATTTTTGTCCGGCTTTTGTTATTTTTTCTTCTAAAGATGCTATTGACCGATTATTGTTTTTGGGTAAAAACACATAAGATATAGATAATATGAAGAAAAACAAAAAGGCTAAGGAAGCAGCTACTTTTGGAAGAAACAATCGTCTATTTTTTTTTATTTTTTCCCAGTTAAAGTTAGGATCATACTTAATAATTTTATTATATAAATCTTCCGCCCCTTCCCCAAAATCAAAACTTACATCATCATCAAGATCTATATGGTTCCAATTTGCTGATATTTCTTCAAATAAATTACTATAAAAATTATCCTTTAGTAGTTCTTCTAATAAATTTTCTTCTTCCAATGTTGTTTCTTTGGAAAGATACCTTACGGTTAAGGTTAAAAATTTTTCTTTTTTCGTGTTCATCATTACTTATAAGATACATGAAAAAAAAAAATCTGCTACTCTAAGACAAAAATATTTTGAACATTGGTAAATATAAAAGTAACATTATAATTTTTTTTATCCTCGGATATTGTTCATTTATATACTTCATGGCTTTTACCATATGATTTTGAACTGTGTAAACCGATATTGATAAAATTTCCGAAATTTCTTTATAAGATAATCCGTCTATTCTGCTTAATCTAAATACAATTTTTCTTTTGGGTGGTAATTTATTTAGAATTGCTTCTACTATTTTTTCCAATTCTTCATATTGAATTTTATCAAATGGTGAATTATCCGAAAAAGCATTTATACTATCAGTAATTTGAAATTTTTGCAGATTTGATTTTTCTTTAGCTAATAAACGAATTGAACGATTACGAACGGCTTTATACAGATATGCATTAAAATTTGTAGTAATATCTAGCGTAGCTCTTTTTAGCCAGATATTTAGAAAAACTTCCGATACAATATCTTTAGCTATATCTCTACTTTGTATATATCCATAAGAAAAATGGCATAATTTATCGTAATAGCGTTTGTATAAAATTTTAACGGCTTTACCGTCATCTTTTTTTATCAAACCAAATAACTCTCTATCGCTTAATTTTGCTCTTTTTCTAAACATTAAGATTCTCTAAAGATAACATTAACATAATAAATATAATTTATAAAAAGCAAATAATTTTTCAAAAAAACTTTACTCTTTAACAATTGTTTTATAGTCTTTATTCTATTTCACCTTAATAAAATTAAATAATATTGTTGAGACTTTTTATTTAATACTTAGTTTAATTGGTTTATTTAATTTCTCAATTTCATAATTCAAATATCTCAAAAATTCTTTTTTATTTTTTATACCATTTACCTCTTGTTCCCAACAAGCAGCATAATAATACTTAATCTTTTTTCTTAACGAAGTGAACGTTACAATATAACTTAAATTATCTTCCGTTATATTTGGTTGGTAATCTTTGTTATAAAAAATAATCGTACCAAGATTATCGTTCGACAAAGATTGCTTACCCCAAAGAGCTATATAGTTCCACTTGTTGCTATTAGTAGATTTTAGTAATTCAGTTCCGTTATGTTTGGAAAGTCCGGTACAATAAAGCAAATTTTGGTTGCTAACAACAGCTTCGCATTTTGTTAATCTGCTTCCGGCAACAATGGAAAGATTGATTTCGACATCTATTTTTTTATCGTTAACATGCCAACCAAAGTAGTTTGTTTTTACAGATGCGTAAATTGGTCCGTCATTTGTAACCAAAGAAATAACACTATCTCTTTTTGTAATCATTTCAACTTTGTTATTAACAAAAGCGGCAAACGAGCCGATGCCAAGCGAGTTACCGACTTTAAAAATATCCATTCCCCAATTAGCCATTGTATGATATGTTTCGTTACCGGATTTATCATAAGTATGGCCGATATTTGGTAGAATAATATCATTAACTTTTTTACCGAAAATATCTGTAGCGTTTCTCTGGTCAATATAAAAACGATACGCAACCTTATCCGATTCCCAACAAGGTCCTTCGCATTTATAATATAGATTATGATCTACATGTCCTTTAGGTGTTTTAGTTCTTTTTACAGAAACAAATTTCCCTCCAGTATATACACCATCAACTAATTTGTAATCTCTTTTTTCCGATATTTCCGCATGAGCACGTTGTTTAAAAATCTTTTTATGTTCCGATTTTTTAAGTGTAATAATTTTTGAATCTTTAGCTTCAAGGTTAATCAAGAAAAGATATTCATCCGTTTTACCATCGCCATCAGAATCAACTAATTGTGTCGGAAGTTGCTTATTCCCTTCAAATGCAACTAACTCGTTTAAGTTCATCTTTGGCAATTCCGATATTTTAATTGCTACTGCTTGATACGTAATTTTTTGATCAGTTTTATTTTCAATATTAATCTTAATTCCAGTTTGCTTTTTACAACCAAATAGCAGCAGCAACAAAAACAGATTTAACCATAATAAATTTTTCATATTACCTTCTATTTTGTTTCGAGTTTTACTCTACGATAATCATATCTAAATGCATACACCGGACTTATTGCCGTCGGGTCGTTTTTGTCATTGTACAGACTTTCAATCTTAAACCAAAAATCAAACTTGTGAGATTGAGGCAAACTATTTGTAACAGATATAATTGACGAAACACTTGTTGCACCGGCTTGATAAATTTTTTCATCATATTTTAATTTAGATACCTTTACAAATTTATCGGTATAAGGATTGATAAGTAAAGTTTTATGAAACGAATTTGTATCTCTGCAAGAAATTCCTTTTGCAATTCTAACAAATATAAGAGCATCTTCACCTTTTTCTAAAATACCGTTGCCGTTACCAATTCCTCCCGAAAGAGAATCTAACTGAACAGCATCACGTTCTTGATGAAAAATCGGAACGTTTTTAACCGTACGTCCGTCAAGAATAATTACATCGTTAGCATTAACGTACGAGGTTTTTGGAGTTTCATAAAAAATAACTTTTTGTGTATCGGCTACAACTCCGTTGACTTTTATTTCGAATATGATATCCCCCATTGAAATTTCTTCATAATATTTTGAGAATTTAAATCTGATTTTACTCGCTTTATCAACGGATTTTTCGGCTTTAAGATTTTTTATAAAAATTTTATTTTGCAAAAACGAAATAAAAGGATGTAAAGAAGTAGCGGTAATTTCCATATTTTCAGCGGTCTTATTCCCAACATTAACAATATTTATTTCCAGCTCGTTTTCTTTTTCAACTTCAAAATATTGGCGGTCTCTGTTATATTTATCAACAATAGCTATTTGAGGAGCATCTCCAAGCTCTCCACCATTTATACCAACAATATATCCGCCACCATTTAGGTTAAATCCTAATCTGTTCTCATCTACTTTTTCTGCAAGCGGATTGCTAAACTTATTGTTTGAAATATTATAAGCAGTAATTGTATATGGATGGTATGGCAAATCCGTTTTAATTTTTATCGATTCCTTTTGTACAATTGGTCCTTCCGGTAAGAATGTACGGGCATATATTTTAATTTTACCCTTGCTCATCTTTTCAAACAAAGTAAGTGCCGGTTTATCTCTTTTTACATCAACATCGTAACCAAAAACAGTGAAAGAAGGATAACCCGGAGAAACATAATTCCACCTCTGCGGAATAGCAGCATTATCGGTAAAATGCTTCATATGAAAATCAAGCTGTTCTTCAGTATCCGCTGCATAATGATCTCTAAAATGAGCAACGTGAAATTCATAATGTGTTAAATCAGCTGCTGACCATAATTGATTCATTGCCAAATCGTTGTACTTAAGCCAGTCCCCATCAGTCATTGTTAGGCGTACGGCTATCCCTTTTAACGAACGGTACATTTCTAAAATAGGAAAAACTACTTGCTGCCCTTTAATTCCGAAAAGCGGATAATTATCAGCCGGACAAAATGAGCTTATAGAATTAATATAATCCTTGCTCTGACCGGCAATATAATTTGCCATTAAGCCGCCCATACTTAATCCGGTAACAGCTCTGTGGTTTCTGTCCGGAATTGTTCTGTATGTACTATCAATATGCTCTATAAGTTCAACGAAATATTTTCTGTAATCCAAACCTCTAATATTTCTGTTCACATTGTGCGCACGCAAATAATCGTAAGGTTGGCAACTACCAAATTTAATACCGTCCCTTTCGTACTTGCCTGTTTGGTATTTAGGTTCGTATCCGTCCCAAGTAACAATTATTGCATCATGATTTTTAACATAATCTTCCCATTCGGCAATAAACGGCGGATGTTTTCGTGCTTTACCTTTGTAATATGGATTATGAGAAATGCCATAGGCTTCCCATTTATAACGCCCGCTCCATCCGTGGAAATAATAAATTACAGGATAATGTTTATTCATATTTTTTGAATAAGATGAAGGAAAATAGATTCTGTAAAAACGTTGGGAATTAAATTCCTTACTGTAAAATGAGTGGTCTTCAAACCCCATTATTTGTCCGCTGAAAAAAAACAGCAATAAAAGTAACGTTATTTTTATAAAAAGTGATTTCATAATTATAGCCTATTTCCCTTTACTTTTTAGATATTTTATAATTTCAGTTCCTGCCATAATAACCGGACCTATACCGTGAATATCATCATCCAAAGTAGGACGCGTATAATAATGTTTCATAGCACTATCAATTCCGGTTCCTACACAAATGCCTTTTACAGTTCCGTCTTTTGTTATAGTAGTTTTTAATCCATCCCAACCATTTAGTGCAATCGATATATATCGTTCGGGTATCCAGCCTTCGTTAACTGCTGCGGCAATTCCATAAGTAAACATTGCAGTTGCTGATGTTTCAAGATAGGAATCTTCTTTATCCAATATTTGATGCCATAATCCGGATTCACTTTGATAACGTGCTACGCCATTAATTTGCTGTTTAAGAATACTCAATAGTTTTTCCCGTTGTGGATAATCATTTGGAAGATGCTTCAACAATTCAATTTGTGCAACAATAACCCAACCGTTTGCTCTACCCCAGTGAGCAACACCGTTTGTGCTATCGTCGCTTTGCCAACAATGGTGATATAACTCTTTGCTTTCATCCCAAAGATAGTCTGTGAATTGTATTATTTGCTTTGCAGCAAAATCGAAATATTTTTTTTCTCCGGTAAGTTTTCCCATCCGTGCAATAAATGGAATACCCATATATAAATCGTCTGCCCAAACTGTGTATTTCACTGGTCTTTCCCTGCACAATGTTCCGTCATCTAATTTATCTTGAATATTTATAATATAATTGCTTGCTCTGTTAAAATATGCCAAGTATTCATCTTTTTTATCGTAATAAAAATATACATCAAATAATCCGGAACCCATTGCTCCACAATCATCTAATTCTTCAAGTTTTAAAAGTCGTCCTAACGCGGCATTCCATTTATTTCGTCCTTCAGGAATTTCTGTAATAAAAGGGGCATTGTTAAAAATAAATTGATACGTATCTACTGAATAATTTATATATTTTTTATCTTCAAGAAGTTTGCCAAGCTCTAACATTGCAACATTTAATACACCACTTGGATATTCCCAATCACAAAGCTCGGTAGCACAATTAATAAAACGCATATCAGTATCCTGTGTCAATTGTGTATATTTCTCTCCTGTTTTCGAATCTATGAACTCAAGAACATTTGCTTTCACAATTTTATCAGCAATTTTTCTTATAATAACTTCGGTTTCTTTACTGCTTTGAGAAAAAGTAAAATTTGTTGCTATTACCATCAACAATAATACAATTATTTTTTTCATAAAATGGTTCTCCTTTTATTCTTTGATGTTTTTATTCCACAACAATTTCGTCAACAAACATAAATGCTTTCGTTCCTTCATATATATGCCCTTTCGGACATTTGCCGATAGTCTTTGCAACAACTTTAACAAATCTACATTTTACTGTTTCAAACGGAATTGCAAATGCTTCGAGAACTGTTCCGTTTTTAGCTGAGGTTTTATCAATTTTTAGAGTTGAAACCTTACTAAAATCATTTCCATTCTCTGAAACAAAAACATCAATCTCTTTTGGGAAAAAGATTCCACCACCAATTGATTCCAAAAAAGAGACTGTAACTTTATTTATCTCCTTACTTTCTAACAAATCGATTGTAGCATTTAAATCAACACCAAAGTAACCTTGCCATTCACTACCTCTGTAATTTATACTTCCTCTAATTCCGTCTGTAAGAGCATAGTTTCCCGTTGACGGATATCTTTCATCGTATTGGTATTGAACTTTTACAGGTAATCCGGTTGCTATATTTGCCAACACATCAAGCTTAATTACACGCGAAACAATCTTCTTGTTTTTAAATGTTGCCGCTTTAATTGTTAACACTTTATCGATATGAAACGGATTTGTGTAGAGACTACTATTTGCTGTTGGTTCACTTCCATCAGTAGTGTAGCGGATTTGAGTATTCCCAATTTCATTTTTTAAGGTTACAATTATATTACGTTGCTCTTTATCTACTTTATAATTTGCTGTAACGTTGTAAGCGGATTTAGAATAATTAACACCTAAGAAATTGTAGCGTAAAAACTGTTTTTCCAATCGTTTCGAAAAATCATTCCACTCTTTATTTTCTCCCTTTATCCAGCCTACTTCAGATAGAGCTGCAAGACGAGGAAACATCATATATTCCGCATGAGATTCTGTTGGGACATATTCAGTCCATAGATTTGCTTGAACTCCGAGTATATGCTTTTGTTCGTTTTTAGATAAACTATCTTTTAACGAAGGATCAAACGAATAAACTTTATTTAACGGAAGATATCCTCCGATGGCTTTAGGTTCGTTATCCGGAATACCTTGGTAGTAATCGAAATAGCAATAATTAGTAGGAGAAAAAACAACATCATGTCCTTCACGTGCCGAAGTTATTCCTCCGCTTAATCCACGCCAAGACATAACGGTTGCATTTGGTGAAAGTCCGCCTTCAAGAATTTCATCCCAACCAATTAGAATTTTACCTTTTGAATTAATAAATTTTTCAATTCGTTTAATAAAATAGCCTTGCAATTCTTCCACACTTTGCAGTCCTTCCTCTTTAATTCTTGTTTGGCATTTTTCACAAATCTTCCAAGCATCTTTTTGTGCTTCGTCTCCGCCAATGTGAATATATTTGCTTGGGAATAATTCCATTACTTCCGCTAAAATATTATCAAGGAATTCAAATGTAGAATCTTTACCTGCACAATAGACTTTTCTATCATGCCAAACACTTCCCACGGGAACAGTAAGATGCTCTCCTGTGCATGAATACTGCGGATAAGCGGCTAATGCTGCGCTGCAATGTCCCGGCATTTCTATTTCGGGCACTATGGTTATGAATCTTTCTTCTGCATATTTTATAATTTCTTTTATATCTTCTTGGGTGTAGTAACCGCCATAGGTTGCTTTCTCTCCTTTCCTTTGCGGTTCTCTCTCTGAATCCCACGGTTGGTCTTCCCTATCGGCACGCCAAGCAGCAATTTCGGTAAGCTTAGGATATTTTTTAATTTCAATTCTCCAACCTTGGTCATCAACCAAATGCCAATGGAATGTATTAAGTTTATGAATAGCCAAGTAGTCAAGCACTTTAAATATAAATTCTTTTGGAAAAAAGTGGCGAGAAACATCCAGCATAAATCCACGCCATTTGTAGGCAGGAGCGTCTTCAATTGTTACACATGGAATAGTAAAAGCAATATTCACTTGTTCTGTATCTGAATAAACTTGCGGTGGCAACAATTGTAAAATTGTTTGGAAAGCATAAAAAAGTCCGCTTTCGCTTGATACTTCAATTATTATTTTATTATTTGAAACCGTTAGCTTATATGCTTCATTTTTAATTTTGGACTTTTGTTTTATTTCAATTATCTGACAATTCTTATTAAGTTTTTTTTCGGACTTTTCCGCATCAATATTGCCTGTTATTTTCAGTCTTTTCGAAAAATATTTAATTGCATCATTTACTTTATCCGAATTATATTTAGTAACTATTACAATTTTGTTAGAGAAATCAAATTGACCTTCTTTAATTTCTATTTTTGTAGGTTTCGGAATAATTGAAATATTTGGCACGGTAATCATATCACTATTATAAGAACAGCTTATAAAAAAAATTATAAAAGGAAAAAGTATTGCCGATAATTTATTATGTATCATAATATTATTTCTATTTTTCAATGTGTTTATATTTTCCCTCTATTCTATGATAGGATAGATAGCAACAACTTAAACATCCGAGGTTTTAATCAAGAGAATAACTTTAGTTTAATCTATTGTAAA
>JALSTL010000146.1 GCA_026983755.1 Melioribacteraceae bacterium
AAACCATCGAATGAAATAAGCAAAACATAAGGTTTAGGTTGAGCAGTTAGGAGGGAAGATGAAAGAAAAAGTAACCAAATAAAAAATATTTTTTTCATACTATCCATATATAAAAGTGTTAAAATTTAGTACTAAAAGTTAATAAAAATATACGGTAAAGTTTGTAATATAAATACAAATATTGCGTGAAAATTTTTACATATAAACCTTATAATGGGGTGTAATTATAAACAATAAAAAAGCCGTCCAAACGGACGGCTTTGAAAATAGAACTATTTAGGAAAAGATTATAATAAAATACTAATTCCTAAGTTAAAGGTTCTTGGTAAACCTAAGAATATTTCAGCATCATCAGCAGAGTGAGTTTTGCCATTTCCGGTATAAGCATTGTATTTACTATTATCGGTAGCATCTTGTACATAAACAGCATCAAGAGCATTAAACAGATGACCGAATAATTGGAAATTAACACCTTTAAGCTTTAACGGTAAATTATAAGTAAAGTGGAAATCAACAACAGTATAATCCGGAGTTAACCAACTTTGAGCTCTATCTTTAGGATCAGTTCTGGTAAATGGATTCCAATTGGCATAATGATCTCTATAATGTTTTACAAGTCCACTTAAGGCTAATCCTTTAACAGGGAACAATGTAGCAGTAAATACAACTGCAGTTTGAGGTTGATCACCAACTTTAAGATCTTTTACGTAATAATTAAAGTTTTCATAAGCAGGTTGTCCGTTTTGGTAAGTAGAATATCTACCGCTTACATCATCTGTTAAAATCCAATTACCAATTGAGCCGGAAAGATCAAATCTAACCAATCTATTAGGCATGTAAGCAGTTTCCAATTCAAAACCCATGTGTCTGGAATTCATACCTGTTAAATTGATTATACCTTCACTTCCATCTTCATTTAAGACAGTACGTCTGTTCGATCTATCTTTCCACGTTGTATAATAAACATTAGCTTTTACATTAAGTTTTCCGTCTAACAAGTGAGAATTAATACCGGCTTCTATATTAACAAATTTTTCGTTTTTCGGACTTTTAACAATAGCACCGTCTCTATCATTTATTACAGCGTCAAAAATAGGAACTTTACTAACTAAACCACCATTAGCAAAAACATCTAAGTTCGGGTTAATACGGAAACTGGCACCACCTTTAACTTGGAATCCGGAAATAGCATCGGGAGTTGCTGTTAATTCACCGCCATTAGCACCTTTTTTGAAATGGTCGGTAAATGTATATTTGATCATTGACCATCCGCCCATTGCGTAAGCGGTTAATTTATCTTTTGTATATTCACCTTGTCCGTAAAATCCGAACCAGTCAACAGTATTTGTATTGTAATAAGCTATTTTATCACCGAGTTTTGCATGTTTGTTAGGATGAAATTTATCTGAATTGTCTAAAAAGTAAGAGCCTCCAAGTAAATCTCTAACTTCTCTGAAATGGTCAATTTCTGCAGTTCTCCAATCAATACCGAAAGAGGTTTTAAAATTATCGTTAACTTTAAAATATGCTTTTGAAATTAGACCAATAGTATATTGATTATTTCTACTGTTTCTAATAACGCCTTTTGAACCTAGATCATTACCTAATGAATCTTTGTTGTTTCTATTTGCTTCTATTGTAGCATTCCAATCCCACGTCCAAGGAGGGCTCTTATACCATTTGTTACCGGCAACTGCAGGAGCTCTTTTTAGCTTTCCAATTGTACCGGTACCACCACCATGTCCGCCTGACCAATAAGCTGTAGTATATAAACTAAGTTTATTTGAAAGAATTGAATACCAGTTTAAGTTAAAAATTGGTTTGTGGAAGAAATTTTCTCTTTCATTGATGTAATTTTTATTATAACGGTCAATTACCTTTCCGTCGGAACTAAGCATTCCCGTACCCCATTGTTTTCCTGCGTAAGAAGGATCAACAGGAGCCCAGTTTTGGTTGAATCTTCTTCCTCTTTCAACATAATAATCTAAAGCTTCTTGAGAATAACCTAAAACATTTTTTGCAAAATCTTTATCGTAAACAGCAGCGTTTTGTTTATAATAATTATTGCCATGCCTTTGTGGAGCACCTAAACCGTAAAGTTCTATTCTGTTTTTATCGTTAATATTATAGCTAACTCCAAAATAATATGCCCAAGCATCCGTCCATGTTTTATCTATCAAACCGTTACCTGTTTTTTTAACAATAGTAGCACTTAAAGCTAACTTGTCGTTAATTAAACCGCTATTTAAAGATAAAGTTGATTTGAAGAAGGAATCATTTCCAAATTCTTGTTTAAATTTTGCTCCGAATTTTGCTGCTGTAGGATCTGTAATGATATTCATTGTTCCACCAATAGATGGTGTAGCAAGGTTTACAGCACTAAGACCTCTTTGAATTTGTATTGAAGAAGTTGCATCGCCAACTCCATCCCAGTTGGACCAATAAACCCAACCGTTTTCCATATCGTTTACGGGTACACCATTTATCATTATTGCTATATTACGTTGGTTAAAACCACGGACATTAATCCTCGCATCACCGGAACCACCGCCTTGTTCTGTTGCATAAACACTCGGTGTGGTGTTTAGTACCAAAGGTATATCTTGAGAACCTAATTTAAATTCAACATCTTTTTTCTCAATATTGGAAAAAGCAACAGGGGTTTCTTGTTCTTTTGCTCTATCGGCAATTACTTCTACATTCAATGAGAATTCGTAATCTTTAAGAGCAAAATTTAATTCCATATTGTTTGTTACATTAACGTTTGTAATTTGTGCAGCTTCAAAACCGATATAACTACAAATGATAGTATAACTACCTTTCGGCAATTTAAACTCGTAATGTCCATTTGCATCGGTTGCAGCACCAATTGCTAAGCCTTTTACATAAACATTTGCCCCGATTAATTTTTCACCGGTTTGTTTACTGGTTACAACGCCAGAAACCTTATAGGTTTTCTGACCGAATGTGATAGTACTTACTATTAATAAGAATAGTAAAGTAAGTTTGTACATTTTTGACATAGAGCAATCCTCGTTTTTGTTAAAAAATATATTAAATTAAGCTAACAGTAATGATAGTCAAATCAGTCCAATTTGCAAAACGAATTTTAATTTTTAATAAAAACTTAACAATAAATCTTCAATTAATTCAATTTTTTTTCTTGGTAATTTAAAATATATGAAATCCTTTTAATATGTAAAAAGAAAAAGTTTGATATATATGTTTTATTAAATTAACTTCCTTAAAAAAATATTTGAAATTTTATACTGAAATTTAATCAATTTATAAATAGGTTAATAACAAATGCCAAATATTTTTTAATTATTTTTGAATATTGAAATAGGGAATCAATTTGACAAATTTGCAAAAAAATAAAATAAAAAAAATTGAATTGGTAATTGCCGATGTTGATGGTGTTTTAACCGATGGAGGACTTTATTATACTTCGGAAGGTTTAAGTATAAAAAAGTTTAATGTTAAAGATGGAATGGGTGTTTTGCGTTTACGTGAAGCGGGAATTAAAAATGCCGTTATAACTACCGCCAAATCGGAACCGGTAAAAAGAAGAGCGGAAACTTTAAAATTAGATTATTACTTTGAAGGCGTGTGGGATAAAGAAACAAAGCTTTTGGAAATATGCAAAGCTGAAAATTTGTTGCCTGAAAATATTGCTTTTATTGGTGATGATGTTAACGACCTTACTATTATTGATGTTGCCGGATTTACAGCGGCACCAATTGATGCTGTTAATGAAGTTAAAAAAGCTGTTGATATTATTCTTTCAAAAAAAGGTGGCGAAGGTGTGTTTCGTGAATTTGCAGAGTTAATTATTTCCGTAAAAAAGGAGAATTAAAATTATAATGAAATTAGATAGAACAATTAAACCCAAACCTAACGGAGCAATACATTTTAAACTGCCTGATATAAAAACTTTTTATCTAAATAACGGATTGAAAATTTATTACTCAAATAAAACCGCACTTCCAATAACGGAAATTAAATTGTTAATCCATTCCGGAAGCAGATATGATTTTATAAACAATAACGGAGTATCTCAACTAACATCTATGTTAATTGATGAAGGAGCAGGAAATCTATCCGCTTTGGAAATTGATAATGAATTGGAATTGTTAGGTTCTATACTCAATATTGATTCTACGAAAGAATATACAAATATGTCTTTGCTAACGTTAAATGAAAATCTGGAAAAATCTTTGGAATTGTTTTCTTTGATATTACAAAATCCGAATTTTAAGGAAGAGGATTTTACAAGAGAAAAGGAAAAATTATTTACCAATATTTTACATAATTATGATAATCCTTCTTTTATTGCGGGAATCGAATTTAAAAAAATTCTATTTGATAAAACTCCTTATAAATTTCCTAATATAGGTTCAATAGAAACTGTAAAAAAAATTACAAATAATTCGGTCAAATCGTTTTATAAAAAAAATTTTTTCCCGTCAAATGCTTCGCTTATAGTTGTAAGTAACATTAATGAAGAAAAAATTATCTCTTTTAGCAAAAAATTTTTCGGAACATGGAATGGCGAAGGTAATAAAAAACCGTTACATGTAAATTTCAAAAAAACAAAAAAAAGAATATTTGTTATAGATAAACCCGATGCCCCGCAAAGCGAATTACGAATTGGTCACCTTGCAAAGTCTCGCAAGTCAAAAGATTTTTATGCAACATCGGTTTTAAATACTATTCTCGGTGGTCAATTTTCAAGTAGAATAAATCTTAATTTAAGAGAAGACAAAGGATATACTTACGGAGCTCATTCTTCATTTAACTATAATTCGTTTTCCGGTTATTTCATTGTTTCAACTTCCGTAAAATCGGAACATACCGGAGATGCGATAAAGGAAATTTTATACGAGCTTGATAAAATAAAAATTTCTATAAAAAACGAAGAAGTGGAATTTGCAAAATCTTATTTGATTAAACGTTATCCGGCATTGTTCGAAACTTATTCTCAATTGGCAAGTAACATTTCTCTTATTCCGATTTTTGATTTGGAAAATAATTATTTCGATAATTATACCGCCAATATTTTAAGTGTTAAGCAGAGTGAAGTAATTAAAGCCGCTAGCGAAAATATTTTATCGGACGAGTTGATTATCGTTATCGTCGGAGATAAATCGAAAGTGATAAAACAGTTAAATGGTTTTTCTTCGTATGAGGTAATTGAAAAATAATATTTGCTTTTACGAATTCACTTTTTTTTTCTGATTAACAATTTAGAGGGTAAAATAATTTTATTTCCTTTTTTTAAATAATCATTTAATACTTGTTGAACATTTTCCCAATCATTTACATCAATAAAAAATATTTTAAAATTTCCCGGTTTTATATTATTAAGATGAAAATTTAATAATGATTTTAAGTCTTCCGAATCTTCACCTTTTAAGTTAATGAATGAATTTTCTCTTAATATTTTTCGTTTTCGTTTTTTAAATTCATCAATCAAAAAATTAATGAAACTGTTGGAAAATCCCGTAGTTTTTTTGTTAACAAAATAATAGTGGGGTGTGTTAAATGAAGAAATAATGGATTTAATATTTTTCTTTAACTGATGTACTCCGAAATCTTCATCCAATTCAAAAAAAACGTTGTCCGCATCATCATCCAAACTAATATAATAATTACGCTTGGCATCTAATATTTTTTCCGCAATGCCAATAGACGAATTACGAAGCGGTAACAAGACACCATATTTTTGCGGAATCATAAGGAACGCAGATAATTCATCTGCACTCAAAGTATTTATATTTTTTATTATAAAAGCGGCGGTAGAAGAAGGGCGGTGTAATGAATTATTGTATTTAAAATTTGCGTATAGTTTAACAAAATTATTTGCTTTTACAATTAATTCCGTTGAAGAGTTAAATTCTTTTTGTCGGGATATAACATTAATATTTTTATTATTTAATATTAAAGAAATATCTTTAATTATCAAAGGGATTGGAACAGAGGATGGAACCTCTATTATATATTTGAACTTTAACGAGTCGTATTGTTTGCTTTTGATATTGGTTTTGTTTATCCATTGGTTTTGAATTCCGTAGGTTGCAAGTATTTTTTTGAAATTATCTTCAATTTTGTTGCGGGTCAAAAAAAAGTTTACGGTTTTTATCTTTGCGATGCCGTGCTTTCGGTTTCCTAGCAAAGCGTTAAGAATAATAAGTATTGCGGTAAAAGCAACAAGTATGAATATAATTTTTTTTTTAATTTCCATAGTCATAAAAAAATCCTCATACAAAATAATGTAAGAGGATTAAAAGTAATTGTTTTCTTATCTTTTTTTAAAATGTGGTTTTCTTTTTTCCAAAAATGCCGAAGTACCTTCTTTAAAATCTTCGGAACCGCAGCAAACACCGAATAAATTAGATTCCAATTTCATACCTTCGGTTTGACTAATATTATCGGTACTTACAATAGCATCGAGTGCAAGTTTAACGGCAATTTGCCCTTTGGAAGCAATTTTAAAAGCTAATTTTTCCGCTTCGTTTATTAATTCATTTTGTGAAAAAACATGATTAACCAAACCGATATTGAAAGCTTCGGAAGCATCAATCATATCGCCGGTTAAAATTAATTCTGTAGCTTTACCTCGATTAATAATTTTTGTTAAACGTTGGGTTCCTCCGTAACCGGGAATTATTCCCAAGTTAACTTCCGGTTGTCCGAATTTTGCTTTTTCCGAAGCTATTCTGATATGACAGGCCAAAGCAAGTTCGCAACCTCCGCCAAGAGCAAAACCGTTAACTGCGGCAATAACGGGTTTGCCGAGGTTTTCAATTAAATTAAAAACATTTTGTCCTTTTTCGGAAAATTCTTTACCGCTTATCGAATCGCATTTATTTAATTCTTTAATGTCGGCTCCGGCTACAAAAGCTTTATCTCCGGCTCCGGTAATTATTACTACATCAATATCTTTGTTATTTTTTATGTATGTAAATAATTCCAATAATTCGTCGAATGTTTTACCGTTTAATGCATTAAGTTTATCGGGACGGTTAATGGTAACTTTCGCAATTTGTTTATTAACATCGAAAAGTAAATTTTTAAAATTCATAATTACCTCGTTTTTATAAAATAACTGCCAATGGCATTGTTAATCTCAAATCGAAAGAAAAAAACTGGTTATTATTTATATAATTATAGTTTCCAATAATATCCACTAAAAAAATTGTAAAACCTCCCCCAACATGAAAACCTACTTTTGTTAATGTTTCCTTAACGTCGGGGCGTCTTCTATCAATTTTAAATTGATGTAATTTTTCCATATATGTAAGTGAAAGTCCTCCTTCCAATATCGGCATAAGCAAAACAACATTATTCATTAATGGCGGAAAGTAATGTTTTATTCCTCCGCTAAATGAAATCATATTGGCTGTTAATGAGGAATGGTCGGAATTTCTGTAATAATTAAAATCTCCGGGAAAATTATTATATCCTATTTTTAGAAAAACAAATATCGGCAGTATGATATTATCGGTGTAAGATAATATTGCATCAAAACCTATTCCTATGGTTTGCCGGTCTGCAAGTTTTCCTATCGGAAATCTTGGTCCAACGGCAACCGAAAAAAACATTCCTTTCGCTTGACCAATACTCGTGTTTTGTGCCAAACCTATTGATGAAAAAAAAATTAAGTAAATTAAAATATTACGAATGTTTTTTTGTGAATTATTAAAAAGCATATATTGTTTTACTACATTTTTTACAAGATAAGTTTAATATTTTATTTGTGTAAAAATAATAAATAAATGGACTAATACTAATACGGATTACAAATTTAAATTTGAATATTGTATTTGTTGTAAAACAAAAGCAAGTTATTTTTTAGTATGAATAACGGACAAAATATAAAGTGTTAGTTTTTTTCAGATTCATATTTAATAGATAAAAATAAAGCAATTACAATAATAGCCGTTCCGATTATTAACTTACTAAAAACTGTGGTTTCACCTAAAATTAAAAATGCAAATATAACACCAAGCGGAATTTTTAAGTTATTCAAAACCGCAAGTGTGTTTGCAGTAACTTTTGTAACACCAACGTTCCAAAGAAAAAAACCTATTCCGGAGGCCACAACACCTAAGTATATCAAGCTGAACCATTGTTTTGGTGTGATTGATACGGAACTGAAATTAGTAAAAATAAAACCAAACAAACCGGCAATAAATGCAGCGCCTAAATATATAATAGAAAATACCCGAACAGGTTTTATTGTCGGGTTTTTTTTAATTATCTTTTTGAAATATACTTGTCCGAATGCAAAACATAAATTGGAAATTTGAATTAATAATATTCCTTTCCAATTTTCAATTGAGAGAGTTTTGGAATAAACAATTACACCGGCACCAATAACTGCCAAAAGTGAAGTAATTAAATGAATAGGTTTAAGTTTTTTATTCCACCAATCATAAATAAGTATTACAAACAACGGAGTAAAAATTGTAAGTACTGCAATTTGATATGCTTCTAAAAATTGGTAAGAATAAATATAAGTTACATACATCAATCCGTATTGAATTGAACCTATTAAGAAAAACCGATTAAGTAATTTTTTGTTTACATTTTTAATTTTTAAGAAGGGAAGAAAAATAAAAAAAGAAATGCCCAGCCGGATAAACGCAACCAAATTAGAATCTATTCCGGTAAGATTTCCTTTTATTAAACTGAAAGACAAAGCCCAAATAATGGAAACAATAATTAAATAAATCATAAGTAAAGTTAAAAATAAAATGTGAGAAAATTGGATTGTTTATTCGTTTATACATTATTACGAAAAAAGTGGAGTTAAGGAACACTTACCTTGATGAGTTTAAAAACAATTTGTTGTTTGTATAAAATGTTTTTAAAAGATGAGAATAAAAATAATTCCGTTAGTAAATTAAAAATTAGAAATCAATCTACAACTTTAGTTGGAAAGCTTTAAGTTGTATTTGGAAACACTGTATCCGCCGAAAATGCCAAGACCGTTTTTAATATTGTTGTAAATTATTGTCGGTTGAGCAAAAGGGTTTTGATCTGTTTCTCTCTGGGTTTTGCTTGTTATTATATACCTGTAATAATCTTTATTTATTGTTACAAGAAGAACCGTATAACTAACGGTTTTTGTATAATAGGAGTTATACTGATGTAAAAATATTTTTAATCTATATT
>JALSTL010000147.1 GCA_026983755.1 Melioribacteraceae bacterium
ATAAGCTAAAGTTGAAAATGTTTAAACCGAATTACAAAAAATTATTGGTTATGAAATTTTGAAAAATAACCGTTAATAGTTATTATAAATCTTTTAACTTTAGATAAATTATTTTTTAATATTGCCAACACTGGAACGTAACTTTTCCGCTTTTATTTATTCGGAATAACAACAATCATTCTTATTCGGAAGTTATTTTCTAAGAAAGTTTTTAAGAAAAAAGTTTTTATTTTAAAATGATAATAAATTCAAAAAATAAAATGGATTTTTTTGATAAAGTATATAAAGTAGTTGAAAAAATTCCTTATGGCAAAGTTACAACTTATGGTGCAATAGCGGAAGTTTGCGGAATTAAATCTGCTGCACGAACGGTTGGTTGGGCAATTAACGGAGCTAAAGAAAGCGGTTTGCCTTGCCACAGAGTTGTTAATAGAAACGGAGAACTTACAGGTAAATTACATTTCGGTAACCCTAATTTAATGGAAGATTTGTTACGTTCCGAAGGAATTGAATTTACTGACAATGGAAGAGTTGTAATGGAAAAATATTTTTGGCAACCGGAATTGTAAGTTGATGATTAAGCGGATAAATTAGCAAGCCACTTTCCCGCATGTAATAATTCAATGCCATCTTTATTTTCTTCTTGATGTAAATTATGAACCAACTGAATTGAACGAGTTTCCTTAAATCGTTTTGAAAAATACAATAAAGAAGGTGATATTTTTCTATTTGATAGTTTAACTTCAATAAAATAAGTTGGTTTACCATTTTGTGCAATTACAAAATCTATTTCCTTTCCTTCCTTATTGCGTATGTAATTCAAATTTATATCTTTCCCTTTTGCATCCGATAAAAATTGTACATGTTTAAGTAAAGATACCGCGCATGTATTTTCAAACTTTATTCCTACATCGGTATTTAGAAATGAAGAATCGTAAAAATATATTTTGGGTTCCTTAAGTATTGCTCTTGCAATATTTTTATGTAAAGGTCTAATAACAAAAATAATATAAAGACTTTCAAGAATTTGAACATATCTTTTTATTGTATTGGGTGCAACCTGTAAATCTTCGGCCAAGGCTTTATAAGAAATTGGTGACCCAACTCTATTTTTTAATAATTCTAAAAGGTTTTTCATCGTATGGATTTCGTTGATTCTACTATATTCCAAAATATCTTCTCTTATTAAATCCGTATAATATTGGTTCCTCCATCTTGCAGCATATTCGTCAGCTTCATTTTTATTTTGTTTAAAACTATTTAGTAAAGGATCCGGAAAACCACCGAATTTATTTAATTTTTCAATTGCTTCGTACGGTTCAATTAAGGATAACATTTCTTTTACCGAAAAGGGATTAAGACGTAAATGTAAATATCTTCCGGCAAGCGATTCTCCACTTTGCCTAAATGTTTCCAAGCGTGCACTGCCGGTTACCAGAATTGATTGATTTTGTGGTTTGGAATCGAAAACACCTTTTAGAAAAGTTTTCCAATTTTTCATTTTGTGAATTTCATCAAATACAAGCAAGTTCGAGTTTAACTGCCAACTCATTTCCGTAATAATTTTCCTATCAATAATATTATCAAAATTTAAATACTGTGATTTTTCAAATTCATTTAGTATCTGTTTGGATAAAAAAGTTTTCCCAACTTGGCGAGGTCCGGTAATAAAGACCATTTTCCTTTCTAAATCTTTTAGTATTTGTTTGTAAAGATATCGTTTCATATTGCAAATATGTAATATCTTTGCAAAATAGTCAAGACTATTATGCAATACACTGCAAAATAGTCGATAAGAAGGCAGAGAAATGTATCTCAATATTTTCTTATAATATAATGACGCTACTCTGAAACCAAGCTAAATTGATATTTCTACTTTGTCAGGGAAGCCGGTTTTATGACAATGCTTTATCTTTCAGAGGTTTTATAAATTTCTAAATA
>JALSTL010000148.1 GCA_026983755.1 Melioribacteraceae bacterium
TTTTTAACCGGAAGTTTTTTAATCTATAATTATATTTATGAAGTTTCCACCATAATCGGTCAATCCGATCAATCGGTTATATTTTGGCATTTACCGATTTTATTTATCGGAATGGTTTTACTTATAACAGGAATATATTTTAATGTTATTGCCATAAATGCTTTAAAAGGCAGTGCTGCTTCATATAATTTAATTAAAACATCACTAAAATCCTCAGCCGCTATTTTTGTATTATTACTTGTTTTATTTTTATTAAGTAAAATTGTTTATTAAAACTCGCCTTGTTATTTTTTATACTTGTAAAACAATCATCAATTAAAAGAGGCATTCATGGGTATTAGAAATATTTTTATTGTAAGTTCAATAATAATTTTAACATTAATTATTTTAATATCTAAATTTATATATCCCGTTTGGTGGATATTATTTATTGTGTTACCTTTAATTATAGTTGGTATTTATGATATATTACAAACCAAACATTCAATACTAAGTAACTTCCCGGTTATAGGGCACGGTAGATTTTTAATGGAATCCATTCGTCCCGAAATTATGCAGTATTTTGTAGAAACCGATATAGAAGGAAGACCTTTCAATAGAATTTTCAGATCGATGATATACCAAAGAGCAAAAGGAGATATAGATACTTCCCCATTCGGTACACAAATGCATGTTTACCGTAGTGGATATGAATGGATGGACCACTCAATGTATGCCAAAGATATTTCAAAATTAAACCACGATCCGCGAGTAACTTTTGGAGGACCCGATTGTTCCAAACCTTATTCTGCAAGTATATTAAATATTTCCGCTATGAGTTTCGGTTCATTAAGTAAAAATGCCATAATGGCTTTAAACAAAGGAGCAAAGAAAGGCGGTTTCGCTCATAATACGGGAGAAGGAGGAATTAGTCCCTATCACCTTAAATACGGTGGTGATTTAATTTGGCAAATAGGAACCGGTTATTTCGGCTGTCGTAACGACGACGGAAGTTTTTCCGAACAACTTTTTACAGAAAACTCAACAAGACCGGAAGTAAAAATGATTGAAATTAAAATTTCTCAAGGTGCAAAACCCGGTCACGGAGGAATATTACCCGGAAGTAAAAACACAGAAGAAATTGCAAAAATAAGAAAAGTTAAACCCGGCACTACCGTATTTTCACCTCCATCGCATTCGGCATTTTCTTCACCGGAAGGCTTGTTGAACTTTATTCAAAAATTAAGAACCCTCTCCGGTGGCAAACCGATTGGTTTTAAATTATGCATTGGTAAAAAACAAGAATTTGTTGATATATGTAAAGCAATGATGAAAACAAATATCAAGCCGGATTTTATTACGGTTGACGGTGGCGAAGGTGGCACCGGTGCTGCTCCTGTGGAATTTTCCAATTCTATCGGAATGCCTTTACGAGACGGACTTATTTTCGTAAAAGATATTTTAGATGGATTCGGATTAAAAAAAGATATAAAAATAATAGCATCGGGTAAAATTGTAACCGGCTTTCATATTGCCAGAGCTATTGCTTTGGGTGCCGATACCTGCAACAGCGCCAGAGCAATGATGATGTCTATCGGATGTATTCAAGCTCTAAGATGTAATACTAACGAATGTCCGGTTGGTGTTGCAACACAAAAAGAATTTCTTATTAAAGGATTGAATATTGATGATAAATCCGAAAGAGCAACAAAATATCACAAAGAAACCGTACATAGTTTTGTTGAACTTGTTGCCGCCATTGGAATTACCAAACCCGAAGAAATCAGCAGGCAACACGTTAACAGAAGAGTAAGTATGAATACGGTAATGAAATACAGTAAGTTATACCCGCCCATTGAAAACGGTGCTTTTCTAAACGGTAAAAATATTCCGGAAACTTATAAAGAACTTTTATAAAAATTTAAACAAAACATGATCCAAAAATAATAGAGCAACTGAGTTTTTATTTATAGCACTGATTTATAAAAATAAACATAAAGCAATTTTTAATTCTACTTGGAATTTTTTAAATATTTATACAACTAAACCAAATATTGGAATAAACCGAAAGGAAAACAATAATAACCATATCATCGGTCTTTTAGCAACTAAAGTAAAATACAAACTTTCAGTTCAATATTTATTACAAATTCTATACAGTCATAATTTTTAGTTGTTGATATTGACAGTTAACACTATTATTTTATAAAAGTAAAAAAAGGAAGCATGCAAAATGCAAAAAAACTATTTGAAAAGTGTAATAAAACAATTTAACTATTATAAACTATTGGGAAATAAAACTTTTAGTCAGTTAAAAGATGATGAGCTTTGGGGGTAATATAATTCGGAGAGTAATTCAATTGTAATAATTGTGGGGAAATATGAAATCGCACCGGACGAATTTTCTTAGCTCCGACGGCGAAAAAAATGGCGCAACAGAGATTTGGAATTCGAAAATGTGATTTAATCCCGAAGCAAACTTTTGCAAAAGTGGAATGACGGATGACCATGCTTATTCGATGCATTGATTTCCATAGATGAAGAAAATTTTAACTCCGTAATTTATATTCATAATCAAGGTCATACAATTATCTAAGCGGTTAACCGGCAACTTGCTTATTATACTTAACGTATCAGACAAATTGTATTTTTAGGTAAAAATAATTAAAGGAAGCAAATGTGAAAGTCTTTCTATACCGAAAGGCAAATTCACCGAATTCAGCAAAGATAAGTTTTAACAAACGAAAAAGAAAAAATATTTTACAGACGACATATTTGGTAATAAACAAAATGAAAAATAAATTATTATTACCTCTTTTGATAATCAACATAATTTTTATTTATGTTTCCGGAATGAGAAAAGGTACAGTTACTTTTCTACCGGTTTTTTTGTCAATTTTAATAAATATTTCATTTAGTGTTTACGGATTTTATAAAGAAAACAATAAAATAGCCGTTACCGCACTTTTACTTACTCTTGTTACTCCTGCTTTAATATTTATAGTATTCATCAATGTTTTTCCTTTTTTAACCAGATAAAATTCATTCTAACTTAAACAAAAGGTATTATTATGAAAAAAAAGATATTTACATTTATTTCTCTACTAATTTTAACGGGAGTGCTTATTTCTTCGTGTAATAAAAATAATGCCGAAGAGCAACAAAATAAACAGGAGACAAAAAACCAAAATATGTTACATAAAATGGAACTTGCAAAAGACACACGTATTTCTCTTAATATTCCCCCCAAAATGGCTCAACATCAATTGGCAAATATGAGAAATCATTTAAAAGCGGTTAAATCTATCTTAGAATATTTGTCTAACAACGAATATGAAAAAGCATCGGAAGTTGCCTCGTCCAAATTAGGTTTAACAAAAGAAATGAAAATGATGTGCTCGGCTTTCGGCAATCAAGATTTTGAAAAAATTGGTATTAATTTTCATAAAAGCGCAGATAAGATGAGCGAAATATTTAAAACCAAAGATAAAAACAAATCTCTAAGTGCTTTGGTAACTACCTTGAATTATTGTATAAATTGTCATAAAACATTTAAACAATAACCATTACCAAAAAATATTTTTTATAAGTGAATGTAATTAAAAATGAAAAAGTTAAAAATTAGATATTTAATTGTTTTAGTAATTATAATGATAATAACGGTTTCGTATTTTATTCATCCGGCTAAAAAATCTTTTTACAAGTTATATGATAGAAATGATAAGTTTTCCATTACGTTAAAAGAATTTCAAAACCGTCCGGTAAAAAACATATTTGTTAACGGTATCCAATGGAAATATTATTCCGGCGGGAACGGAACTAAAACAATTCTCTTTTTACACGGAATGGGCGGAGCGTACGATTTGTGGTGGAACCAAATAGTTGCTCTGGAAAGTAAATATAAAGTAGTTACATATACTTTGCCTGAGGAAATAAATTCTCTGCAAAAAGCCGCAAATGGAATTATTGCAATTTTGAAACGTGAAAAAATTAATCGAATTTATACCGTAGGTACTTCGATGGGCGGCTACATTAACCAATATCTGTTTAATAAATACCCGAACTTAGTAGTAAAAGCAGTAATGGGAAACACATTTCCACCGAATAATTATTACGAAAAGAAATATTCCCTCTTGCAAAAAATTCTTCCTTTTGTTCCCGAAATATTAATTGCTTTTATTGGTAAAAAAAATTTGCAAAATAAAATATTTCCTGCAGCAAATAACAATAAATTACTTACATCTTTTTTGCCTTCTCTACCATTTAGCAAAAAACAATTAATAAATCGCTATTCGGTTGTAATTGATCAATTTACACCCGATACCTCAAATATAAAAATAAAACGAATATCAAAGCTTATTATAGAATCGGATAATGATCCTTTGGTGCCGATTAACTTGCGCAATCAAATTAAAAAAATGTACCCCGAAGCAAAAGTTTACACATTTCATAAGCAAGGTCATTTCCCTTATATAAATGCGGCATCGCAATATAATAATGCTTTAAGAAAATTTTTTAATGAATTATCCGAATAATAAATATTGAATATCCCGAAAAAAATAACGTTAAAGCTATGGAATAAGTTATCGGTTCGTGCCAATAAAAAAAATATTATTGTCGGTTTTATAATTATTGTTTTGTTTAATCTGCTTTTGTTACCAGGATTTCCAAAATTATTTTCGGTAAAAAATTCTTACCCATTGGATTTGAAATTCGGATATACATCTTACGAAGCATATTCTCTCCTTAATCAATTAAATCAACATGGCAGAAAAATTTACCTCTTATCGGAATTACTTATTGATTTGCCTTATGCCGTACTTTACTCTTTAATTTATTCAATTATTATAATAGCGCTGTTTAATAATTCCAAAATCAAATTTCACAAATACTTTCTCTGGTTCCCTTTTCTTATAGGTTTTTTTGATATTATTGAAAATTTAAGCATTAGTTTGATGATTTTGTTTTATTCCCATAAGTTGAAATATTTAGGTTCATTTGCCGGTACGGTTACTTTGCTAAAATGGATTTTTGCAGCTATAACTTTTTGTATTGTGTTAATTGGACTTATAAAATTATTATTAAGAAAAAAACAACAAAATATACAAATGCTGTAAAATAACCGACAATAATTTTTAAACAAATTTAGAATTAACTAATAAAATTCGGGAAATTTTTAATTTGTTAATAATACTTTTTTTATCTGTATGTTTTCTTGCATTTAGTAATGGTGCTAACGATAATTTTAAAAGTGTAGCCACACTTTTCGGTAGCAAAACAACCGATTATAAACGAGCTATTCTTTGGGCAACCGTTACAACATTATCAGGTATGGTAGCTGCGGATTTTCTAGCAGAAAAATTAGTATCAAATTTTTCCGGTGAAGGTTTGGTGCCCGATGTTTTGGTTCATTCTCCGGAATTTGCCATATCTGTTGCTTTGGCTTTTGCAGTAACGTTATTTTCCGCAACCAAAATCGGAATGCCGGTTTCTACAACGCATGTATCGGTCGGTTCAATATTCGGAATAGGTTCCGTTACAATAAAAGCCGATATCAATGTGGTTCGTAACATTATTATTTCATGGATATTTACTCTTCCTATAGCCGCAATATTCGGCTCTATATTTTATTTGGTATTAATAAGTTTACGGTAATAATTTTTTTCGTATCTCTTTTGAAAATTTAAAAAAATAAAATCAATACCAATAAGTACAATTAGCCGTTCAACATTTATAATAAGATTATTTATGTTTCAATTCGGTTAATTCATTTAATCCAGATTGTTTTAATGTTCACAAATTCTTTAATACCGTAGTGAGAAAGCTCTCTGCCAAAACCGCTTAATTTAACACCTCCGAAAGGTAACCGCGGATCGGATTTCACCATTCCATTAATGAACACACTACCGGAATCTATTTGTTTTGCCAATTCTTTTGCTTTACTTAAATTTTCCGTCCACAAAGAAGCACCCAAACCGAACGGAGTATCGTTTGCAACGTAAATAGCTTCTTTTTCATTTTTAACTTTAATAACGGAAGCAACCGGTCCGAATAATTCTTGTTCATAAGCCGGCATTCCTTTTTTTACATTCGTTAAAATCGTTGCTTGATAATAATAACCTTTTCTTTTAATAATTTTTCCGCCCATTAAAATTTTAGCTCCTTTTTTTACGGATTGAATAACCTGCGAATGTAATTCCAATAGAAGATCTTTTCTCGCAATAGGACCAAGACCGGTTTCGTTTTTAAGCGGATTACCTATTACAACCGCTTTCATTTTTCTTTTAAATAGTTCCAAAAATTTATCGTAAACTTTTTCCACAACAATAAACCTTTTAGCGGCAATGCAACTTTGACCGTTATTCAGTAATCTTGCAGTTACAGCAATACTCGAAGCATCTTTTAGATTTGCGTCTTCAAGAATTATAAACGGATCACTGCCACCTAATTCCATTACGGTTTTTTTTAATACTTTTCCGCTTTCCATAGCTACTTTGCTTCCGGCATATTCGCTACCTGTAAGCGTTACGGCTTTTACCAAAGGATTTTTAATAACATTTTTTACTTGACCCGATGCAATTAGAAGCGTTCTGAAAATATTTTTAGGCAAACCGGATTTTTGAAAAATCTCTTCAATTGTCAAAGCACTCATTGTTACGTTTGATGCATGTTTTAAAACGGCAGCATTGCCGGCCATAAGAGCAGGTGCGGCAAAACGGAACACTTGCCAAAAAGGAAAATTCCAAGGCATAACGGCTAATATTATTCCAAGCGGATCAAATTGAACAAAACTTTCTTTAGCATCTGTTTTAATGTTTTCTTTTGCCAACATGGTTTTTGCATTTTTTGCATAATGTTCAACTACCCATGCACATTTTTCAATTTCGGCAATTGCTTGTGTAATTGGTTTTCCCATTTCCAAAGTTAAAATTTCAGCATATCTGTATTTATTATTTCTCAAAACTTGTGCAACGTTTAGCATCAATTTTTTTCTTTTTTCGATTGAAACATTTTTCCATTCTAAAAAATCACTATGAACCTGCCGGATTATTTCTGTAATTTTTTTATTACCGATTGTTTTATAACTCGTTAACATTTTTTCCGTAGCGGGATTGATTGTTTCAAGTAACATATTCCTTCCTCCGTTAAATTTATATGGAGTTTTTTAATTAAAAAAGCATTTATAATTTTTGTATTACTTTCTTACATGTAAATTTTACTGTAATAAAACATTCTTTCCCGTTTTTAATGTATCAAAACGGTATAATTATCTTTGTTAACTTCCTTAATATTGATATAAATCACAATTAATTATTGGTATGATAATTGTGCATGAAAAATGATTGTTAAATTTATAAAAAACAAATTTCAATAAAATTTTTATAAAATAAAACAAAAATAAAATCTAATTAAGAGGAGACTTAATGAAATCATTTAAAAAATTTTTAATATTGCCCTTGATAACAATTTTACTTTTCGGTTGCGACCAAATAACAAATCCGCTTTCACCCGATGCATCGGAAACATCTCAAAATTTAAGCGGACAACCATTACCTTCTTTAGCCAAACAAGTTGATTTCCAAGGTGTTCTGGCTTCCATCGGTTATGAAATTAAATTTAATGAGAATTTACCTGCAACCTTTATTTCAATGGGTTTTGCTCAAATAGGCAAATTTGCCGATGCCGGAAAGGTAACCGTTAATAATAGCGAACTTAATAAAACAGAAAAAGACGGAAAGATTTTTTATTTAAGTCCAAACGCACAAAATATTACCGGATTATCAAATGTTAATTTCGACGGGTCTCAACATAATTGGAGCGTTGAAGGTAACGACAGTATTTCTGCTTTTACAGGCAGTATTGCAAGTCCAACAATATTTTCTGTTTCTTCACCCGAAAATAATTCAACTGTAAATAAAGAAAACGGATTGGAAATTACGTGGGACGGAAGTGCTACGGATTCTAAAATATTGATTATTGTTGCTTCGGAAAATACCGATATTGCACCTTACGTAAAAGAAAATTTACCGGATAACGGTTCTTTTTCAATCCCGTCTTCCGATTTGAGTTCTTTTAGCGGTAAAGTTTATTTACAAGTTGCAAAATATAATTATACAACTAAAAATAATAACGGTAAAAACTATTTACTTATTTCCGAAATTGTTAAGCTAAAAACACTAACAATAAAATAACTTTTTAAGTTTATAAATAATATTTAACGAGGTTGTATTGTTTAATATAGTACAACCTCTTTTTAGTTTTTAGTTTCTACCTTCCAATTTAGCCTGTTCATAATTATTTTAATCGAAATCATTCAATTTTTAAAAGTATAATTTATATTCTGTTAAGTTATTTCTGCTCTTCAATGTATAGCAGAACAAATATTTTGTTACACTTTAACCCGAATTATGCAATAGAAAAGCTGAATGGCTCTAAACTATTGTAATAATAAAAGCAATTATTCTAATTGCATAATTTGGGTTTAATTCGTAAATGATTTTTTATCACTTAATTTTAAAATTAATTTACTTACATTTATTTATCAAATAAAGTCTATATTTTGATACTACAGAAACATCCAAAATGAAAACTTTAACAAAAAATATTCAATTTTATTTTCTTTATTATTTAATGTAGTATTCTCTAATTTGATAAAATAATTTTAGCATAAAGTTGCCTTTGAAAAATTTAATATTATTTATTCTCTTTGAATATTTTTTTCTAAGGTATTTTTTTTAATTATTTACCGAACTAAATGGCAAAGCAAAGAATAAAATATGTTTGTACAAACTGCGGTTACCAATCTCTTACTTTACTTGGAAGATGTCCGAACTGTAATGAATGGAATACTTTTTCGGAAGAATTTGTAGAGGCAAAATCCGGAAAGAAAAAACAAAAATTAAATGTAGATAATATTTATAAACTTAGTGAGGTTAACGGCGAAGAAGATGTTCGTATAAAAACCGGAATTAAGGAATTCGACAGAGTTTTAGGCGGCGGTTTAATTTTTGGCTCTGTGGTTTTAATTGGCGGTGATCCCGGAATTGGAAAATCAACTTTGGTTATGCAAGCCGCCGGAAGCATGAATGCAAAAGTGCTTTATG
>JALSTL010000149.1 GCA_026983755.1 Melioribacteraceae bacterium
TCAACGGATTTAATTTTGAAAGGTTCTATGATTGTTTTCATTTATATAACTCCGGATTTTATTATATCAAAACTTACTTGTTAAGTTTCTGTTTGGCAAGTGGAATGTTTATATGGAAGGGAAATAAGATATTCATAATTTTAATTTGATATTAAATGACTTATAATAAATTTATGATTATTTTAATTGATGTATTTATAATAAATTTATATTTATATAAGGAACTTGAAAATGGATGAATTTAATAATAACGATTTAACACAAAATGTAGAAGACGAAATTAGTATTACTGATAAAATGGTTGGTGTGCTAACGGAACCATCTAGTCTTTTTCAAAAATTATCGCATCAAAAGCCCAAGGTTTTAGACTGGGTATTTCCTATTTTATTTTTAATTATTGTTTCGTCTGTTTCCAGATTTATTTTAATGAGTAATCCGCAAATTAAAGCCGATGCAATTGAAAAACAAATGGCATTGGTTGAAAAAAATATTCAAGAAGCTGTAGATAAAGGAAATTTAAGTCAAGAAAAAGCCGATGAAATACTGGAAAAATCCAGAGAAAGCATGGAAAAGGGTGGAAGTTTGCAGCAAATATTAACTGTTGTCGGAACTCTAATTTCCATATTTCTTATGTTTTTTATTCTATCCGCAATTTTTTATTTGGTAGCAAAAATAACTTTGGGAGGAACGGGAACTTATTCGGATGCTATGGTTGCTTACGGGTTGCCCTTTTATATTCTTGTTATTCAAATTATTGTTATTATAATTATTTCCATGAGTATGAACAAAATGTTTATTGATACAAGTGTAGGTTCTTTTTTAGGTATGGAAAACAATACTTTAATCGGATTACTGGCTCATAAGTTGGATATTTTTTCTATTTGGTTTTATGCCGTTGTAAGTATTGCATTTGCAAAAATGTTCAAATCGGAAAATACAACTAAATATTTGATTACGTTTTTTGCTTTATGGATAGGCTTTGGTATTTTAATGTTTTTTGCCGGCAAAGCAATACCGTTTATGAAACTTTTTAATATGTAATTACGTTTATAAACTAAAATTACTTGTAGCAACGATTCTCCCGAATCGTTGCTCTCAAGTTTGGCTAATTAATTGCTACTCTTAATTTTTTCTTTTGAAGAAATCTTATAAATGTGGTAATCTGTTTAGAAAAGCATCAACACCCTTGTAAAACTTTACAATTTACAATACACTTTGCGGGTCAATATCAAAATAAATTTTTACATCTCTGAATTTTGAAATACGGTTAAATTCAACAAAAGCATTGCTTAAAGCATTACGCAAAATTTTCCCGTTCGGGTCAAGTTTTTTCATGCTTTTAATCATAATTTGAAATCTGTAAATTCCTTTAATTTTAGCAATAACAGCTTCGTTCGGAGGAAGTAATATTAATTTGTAACTATGTTTTTGTAAAATTTTATGGAAGTTATTTATTGCAAACCGTGCTTTTTGTTCGTCTTCATCTTTAATTTCTACCAAAGCAATTCTGGAAAATGGCGGATAATTGCTTTGTTGACGAAGTTTAATTTCATTTTCGTAAAATCCGTTATAATCATTGGTAAGTACTTTTTGTAAAACAAAATTACGATGGTTTTGTGTTTGAATAATTACTTCACCTTCATTTTTACTTCTTCCGGAGCGACCGGAAACTTGCGTTAATAATTGGAAAGTTCTTTCATCCGCTCTAAAATCCGGCATCCATAAAGATGTTTCTGCAGAAATAACACCTACTAAGGTAACATTGGAAAAATCCATTCCTTTGGAAACGATTTGTGTGCCTACCAAAACATCAATTTCACCCTTTCTAAAACTGTTAAGTATTAAACCCAGCTTACCTTTTTTACTTATTGTATCGGAATCAATTCGTTCAATTTTGATATTAGGAAAATAAAATTCAAGTT
>JALSTL010000150.1 GCA_026983755.1 Melioribacteraceae bacterium
GAGCATATTCTTCCGAATGGTTTTTTTCGAAAATTTTACATTGTTATCATATAGATAAAGATGTTTTTGATGCTGCATTTACTTGGTTGGAATGTTCGGATTACATTCCTATTGTTCTTGCCGGGCATAGAGATATTAAAGATGTTAAACGTAACATTTGTTCTGCCGGACACAAAGCAATGTACAGTAAAGATTGGGGCGGATATCCTGATGAAGAGTTTTTAACTAAACTTTCTCCCGGAATGGGAAAATTAAAAAAAACATTAGATAAAGCTTATCCGGTAAATGAAATAGCCGGGTATCTTTCGGATGAGTGGGCAAATAAATTTGGTATAAAATCCGGAATCCCAATAGCAGTTGGAGCTTTAGACGCTCATATCGGTGCAATTGGTTCAGGCGTTGGCGATGGTGTGCTTGTTAAAATTATAGGTACTTCAACTTGCGACATTATGGTTCTGAATAAATCGGAAAAACTTCAAACAATTCCAGGTGTTGCAGGTGCTGTTGATGAATCTGTTTTACCTGGTTACATTGGAATTGAAGCCGGACAATCTGCTGTGGGAGATATTTTTAATTGGTTCGTTTCAAACGTTCTAAATAAAGATGAAAGTTATCACAACGTTTTGACTGAAAAAGCTAAACAATTAAAAGCCGGAGAAACCGGTTTGCTTGCGCTTGATTGGAACAACGGTAACAGAAATGTTCTTGCGGATTTTAATTTAACCGGACTTCTTTTAGGGCAAACATTACATACAAAAGATTACGAAATTTACAGAGCTTTGGTAGAAGCAACAGCATTCGGAGCATTAAAAATAATTGAACGAATGGAAGAGTACGGAATTAAAATTGATAAACTTGTAAACTGCGGCGGCATTGCGGAAAAGAATCCGATGATTATGCAAATTTATGCGGATATATTAAACAGACCTATGGAAATAGCCGCAAACACTCAAACAGTGGCTCTTGGAGCTGCAATTGTAGGTGGTTTTGCTGCAATGAAAGGAAAAGACAATTTTGAAAATATTCCCGAAATTCAAGCAAGGGTTTGTAAAGTAAAAGAAAAGAAATATATTCCGAATCCGGAAGCGGTAAAAGTTTATACTGAATTGTATAAACTTTATACAAAGCTTCATGATAGTTTTGGCAAAGATGAAGAATCCATAAACCTTTTTGATGTAATGAAAAAATTAATTGAGATAAAAAAAGAAAGTGGAAAATCAAAATGAGTAATGAAACCAAACAATTATACAAAGGTATTTGGCCTGTACTAATCACACCTTACAACGATGATTTATCAATTGATGTTAATGGTTACGGAAAATTATTGGAATGGTATTTAACTTTTAATATCGGCGGACTGTATGCAAATTGTCAATCAAGTGAAATGAGTGAGCTAACTAACGAAGAAAGACTACTCTTAGCTTCCGAAGCGGTAAAAATTACCAATGGCAAAGTACCCGTTGTTGCTACAGGAAACTTCGGAGAAAATGTTAAAGAACATATCGAATTTATAAAACGAGTTGCCGATACCGGTGTTGATGTTGTTATGCTAACTGTTCCAACGTTTCATAATAATGATGAAGAATTAGAAAAATATTATTTAACAATTGCTGAAAAGGTTGATGTAAAGTTAGGGATTTACGAATGTCCCGTCCCGCGTTCTTATAATTTAGGACTTCCTTTAATAACAACCCTGGCAAAGTCGGGTAGATTTTTTGCGTACAAAGAAACACAATGCGAACTTAAAAAGATGAAATCAATTATAGAAATTACCAAAGACACACCTTTTTCATATTTACAAGCAAACGTTCCGTATATGCTTGAAACAATAAAACTAGGTGCTGCCGGCTCAATGAATATTGCCGCTAATTGGCTGCCCGATTTGGAAGTTGAAATTTATAATTCCGCATTAAACAATAAC
>JALSTL010000151.1 GCA_026983755.1 Melioribacteraceae bacterium
CTTGCACTGTTCTTATATCGTAACCGTTTTGTAATAAATGCGTTGCAAATTCACCCCGTGAGATAATTGGCTATTCGATTCTTTATATACCTTTTACCCTAAGCTGTTTTTAAATATTTCTCTCTTTTTATTGCATCTTTTTTGGATAAACATCCTTCCCAATATATAAGTTTTAATGGAATTCTATGTTTTGTTGACTTAACCATTCCCTTGTATGTTCGGAAAGTCTTCTTTTGATATTGTTAGTATAACCGGTATAAAACTTTTTGTCTTTACAAGATTGTAATACATAAACATCGTAATACATTTATAATTTTATCTCACGGGGTGGTTCTGTGTAGAAGCCGCAACATGTTTTTAAACTGCAAGATAATTAAAATTTAAAATAAAAAGAACCAAAATAGTCCCTAAACGATACTTTATATCTTTTATTTTTCATTAAAATTCAAACAATTTATTTATTGATTTTAAAAAAACAAATAATTACTTTGCAAATAAACTTGCAGTATATTTTAATAAACAACGGTTTTTCTTTGCAAGTTATATATATAATAGTTAGCAGTAAAAAGGAAAATCATGGGAACCTGGTCAGAAGATATCGAACTCGCTTTAACTAATCTCGGCGGAATTGCCTCACTCTCTGATATATACGATGAGGTAAAGAAAGTCAGAGAAGGCCCTTATCCAGAAAGCTTCAAAGCAACAATACGAGGCACAATAGAAAACAATTCGTCTGACTCAGCAAAGTTCAAAGGAAACGATCTGTTTTTTTCGGTAAAAGGACTTGGTTCGGGTGTTTGGGGTTTACGTTCATATGTCAAGAATACACCGAAGGCATCTGATATCGATGAAGATAGTGGTGGCGAGTCGCCTTCCAGAGTAACTCAGGAAACCTATCGTATTCTCCGTGACACACAACTTGCAAGACAAATAAAACTCCTTCATAAAAACAAATGCCAGTTATGTGGTGAGATAATTTCATTGGGAAATGGTGAATATTATTCGGAAGCTCACCATATAAAACCACTGGGCAGGCCACACAATGGTCCTGATGTCGCAGGTAACATACTTGTTTTATGTCCAAATCATCATGCAATGTTGGATTATGGCGCAATAAAATTAGAGATTAATCAAATTACAATGCATGGAAACCACCGAGTACAAGGCAAATACGTTAATTATCATAATGAGTCTATCTGGAAAAACCGCTAACACATTCACTACTCTGCGCTTCGTTCACGCCGAACAGCTCGGTCGTTATACTTCTTCCAATTACGATTAAATTCATACCGCATAATGAAATTTAAAGAATTAAGATGAAAAAGTTGTTTTTAATTTCTGTTATTACCTTACAAATTTTACTGTTATTGACATGTAAAAAAGAATCTCCAATTGAGCCGCCAACTCCGAGCACCGGTTCGGTTTATGGCATTGTAATTGATGCCCAAACAAACCGCGCGGTTGTTAATGCTGTAGTGGAAGCTATTAATAACCAAATGGCAGATACAACAGATAGTGTGGGTACTTTTACTCTCAAAAATTTATCCATGGGCCAGGAAACGTTACAGATTACCGCAGCCGGGTTTGAAACCCAAACTGAAATTATTGAAATTAAGCAGGATTCACAGTGGGTTGAGATCACATTAAATCGGGTAACAGAAAATCTCTACCTTTATGTAGGCACTTTTGGTGGAAACGATTTGTTCGTCGTGGATGTAGATTCCATGCAAAAGGAAGATAGTTTGTATTTTACGCCCGGAAATATGCGAGGATTATATATTACCCCCGGAGGAACAAAATTATACGTCACCCAGCAATGTCCGGACTCTTCCGTGTATTACTTGGATACCAAAAGCAGAATTTATCATTTAACCAATCTTCCTAATGGTAGTATTTCTTTCAATGACAACAGAG
>JALSTL010000152.1 GCA_026983755.1 Melioribacteraceae bacterium
TGCATTTATGATTTTAGCAACATATGATGGTGCTTATTTACACTTATGGAAATATGAGTTGTTCAATAGAGATGAAAGCTTATTCGAACACAAAACGCACACCATTAGAGCAATTCTTTTCCCTCTAATTGTGTGGCTACTATTCATTAAAGCCAGTTTTATCGGATTTTTGATTGGATTAACATTGGTAATCCTTGACTTAATAGTGCTTGGAATTGATGCATATTCGGAAAAAGAAAGTAGAAAATTTATGAATGGATTGCCGAAGTGGGAATATATTATACATCTGTTTGCCAATAGCTTTCACTTTGCTTCAATAATATTGATAATTGCAACTCGAATCAATATTGCAGAATCCGAAATTATTTATTCAACCGAATTTATTTCAAATATATATTTTGAAACAGTACAAGTAATAGCGATTAATACGCTACCCGGAGCAATAATACTTGGAATAATCCATATATTATTGACCTTGAATATCGGAAGGAAGCTATGGAATAGTACCCGAATAAAAATAACGTGCTGCTAACAAAGGCTATAAGCAATGCGTGCGGAAAGTAAAAAATTGATAACTTTATACGGTAATTTAGCTTGGTTTCGGGCGAGAACTACCCTACTCAACTTTGCCCGCAAAGCTTATAGCCTTAGCCGCTTGCGGTATTCCCGCAAGCTTTTTTATTGTTTTAATTTTTTTAAGTAATGTTCCATTGCCAGCAAATAATAATTTTTATCAACCAGTTTTTTTATATCGGGCAACATACTTTCGGCGGCTTCTTCGCCGGCTTTTATTATTTCTTTAACTTTGTCAAACTCCGACCAATCCAATTTTCTAACGTTGGGACGCAAAATAAGATCTGCATCTTCCAATCTTAATTTAGATAAATGAAAGGTGGAAATATCTTCCGTGCGAAACAATATATCGAATAAATTTTTAGGTGCATTGGTAAGTTGAATGCACCGAGTAACATCAATTGCCAAAACACGATCAGCACCAATGTTTTTTACAATTTTAACCGGAACACTTTCGGAAGCGCCGCCGTCCACCAAAAGCATATTGTTTATTTTTACCGGTGGAAATATTGCTGGTATTGCCGAGCTTGCTTTTACAATTGTTTGTAAAGGCCCTTCGGTTAAATTTATTTCTTCCCCGGTAATTAAATCCGTTGCGATAGCTGAAAATTTAATTTTAAGTTTTTCAATCGGAATATTCGGAAGATGTGAAAAAATATCATTTGTTGTTTCTTCGGTAAAAAAAGATAAACGATTTAAAGATTTGAAAAGATTATAGCGAATTTTTAAGTATCTTCCAATATGGGTTAATGTTCCGGTTTTTCCTTTCGATTTTTCTTTTAGTTCATTAAGTCCAAGTTCTTCAAAATCAATATTATTAATAAAATTTATAAAAAAAGATTCTAATTTTTCGGCACTTTCAAAGTAAGAATATAAAGCGCCAACAATAGCTCCCATACTGCAACCGGTAATTGCGTTAATTTTAATGTTTTCTTTTTCCAGAACTTTTAAAATTCCAATATGTGCTAATCCTCTTGCACCTCCGCCACCAAGAGCCAAACCTAATTTAGCCATAATTATTCCTACTTTTTTTCTAAAAATAGTAAAATAAAAGTAAATATTGTTTAATAAATTAATTTTTTGTTTTAATGAATTATTGAATATTTGTTCAAATGTTGGTATAATTACCGGCAATGAAAAAAATAAAAAAACAAACTCTTCAAAAAAACAAATCGTTTTATCGTAAAAAAATTAAAAATAGATTTAACGATAACAAAATTTTTGAAATAGCAAACATATTTAAACTTTTGGGTGAACCGACAAGATTAAAAATTATTATGGCATTGATTGAAAAAGAATTAAGCGTAAGCGATTTGTCTGCTATTATTAACTCTACGGTATCAGCTGTTTCCCATCAATTAAGATTGCTTAGAAGTGCAAGACTTGTAAAATACAGAAAACAAGGGAAGATGATTTTTTATTCAACCGATGACGCTCATATAAACAATGTAATTCTGCAAATTGAAAAACATACTGAGGAATAAAGAAATAGTGGCTCATAATCATTCACATTCCGATAAGTATAAAAATTATAATAAATCTTTTGTACTTGGTATTTCTTTAAATGTAATCTATATTATTATAGAGGTTATTTATGGAATAATTGTTAATTCGTTAGCTTTAATTGCCGATGCCGGCCATAATTTAAGCGATGTTTTGGGTTTGCTTTTAGCATGGGGTGCAAGTTATTTGGTTACCAAAAAACCTACAAGAAAATATACATACGGATTTAAAAAGTCTACCGTACTTGCAGCGTTTCTTAATGCTTTAATTTTATTGGTTGCAATCGGTGGAATAATTTGGGAGGCAATAAACAGATTTGGAAAACCACTAAGTATAAATGGAAATATTGTAATAATTGTTGCAGGCATTGGTGTTTTGATAAACGGAATAACAGCATTCTTGTTTTTTTCGGGTAGAAAAAACGATTTGAATATAAGAGGTGCTTTTTTGCACATGGCAGCCGATACCGGAATTTCTTTTGGTGTTGTATTGGTAGGTTTTGTTTTAACTTTTACAAAATATTATTGGTTGGATCCGGCCATCAGTATTCTAATTGGTATTTTAATTTTTTTGAGTACTTGGGAGTTGTTAAAAGATTCTGTTAATTTGGCTTTGGATGCAGTACCCGAAAACATTAAAACCGAGGAAGTGGAAAATTATTTTTATCAGAATACATCAATAAAAGACTTTCATGATTTACATATCTGGGCTATGAGCACAACCGAAACGGCTTTAACCGTTCATGTTGTTGTAGAAGGGAACTATGAAAGAAATAAGATCATTAATAAAATAAGCGAAGATTTGCATAATAAATTCGGGATAGTTCATACGACAATTCAAATAGAAGATTTACAGCAAGAAAAATGCACTCAAAATTCCATTTAAGTTATTTAAAGTAAAATGTAATTTAGTAAATGGCGGGGCCGACGAGACTCGAACTCGCGACCTCCTGCGTGACAGGCAGGCGTTCTAACCAACTGAACTACGACCCCAAAAAAACGAAAGAACAAGTTAACCCCAATTATGCATTAGAATCTTTTATTACAATAGATTAGTGCTATTCTGTTTTCTATTGTATAAATCGGGGCTAATCAATAAACTAAAAAAATAAAATTACTATTTTAACAACGGTAATATATAATCAACCGAGCTACAATCTAAAAATTAGAATCAAAACCTACTATATTTTTTTTTTAAATGCAATCGGTAATTTAGAAATCATCAACCCCAAAGCTTACACCAACAGCTTTGGCTGTTTTTAATGTTTGATTGTTTTTTGTAACAAGTTTTTGTTTTTTAATAGCATCAATAATATTCACACTTGTTATTTCACTACCTTTTAATGAAACCATGCGACCGAATTTTTTCTTAATTGCCAATTCTATTGCAAACGTACCGAACTTGGTAGATAAAATTCTATCGTAAGGAGTTGGGCTGCCACCTCTTTGTAAGTGTCCTAAAACAGTATAGCGTGTTTCAATGCCTGTATTATCGGAAATCATTTTTGCAACATGTTCACCAATTCCGCCTAATTGAATAGGGTCGGTGCGTTTAATATCTTTTGCTTTTACAATTATTTCGCCGTCAATTGCTTTTGCACCTTCTGCAACGCAAACCAAAGAAAAACGTTTACCTTGCATGTGTCTTTGTTCAACTTTATCATAAACTCTTTCCCAATTAAAAGGTAGTTCCGGAAGCAGAATAATATCTGCCCCGCCGGCAAGTCCGCCGTGTAATGCAATCCAGCCCGCATAACGTCCCATAACTTCTATAATCATTACCCTATGATGAGTTGAAGCTGTTGTATGTAAACGGTCCAGAGCTTCCGATACTACATAAACGGCAGAATCATGTCCGAAAGTTTGATCCGTAGCTTCCAAATCGTTATCAATAGTTTTTGGCACACCAACAATGTTCATCCCCATTTTACTTAATTTATTGGAAATATGCATTGTTCCGTCGCCGCCAATTGTTATTAAAGCATCTAAATTCCATGCTTCATAATTTCTTACTGCTTTATCGGATCTATCTTTAATTTTAATTTTACCTTCAATTTTTTCAGGCCAATGAAACGGATCACCTTTATTTGAAGAGCCTAGAATGCTACCGCCTTGTGCAAGAATACCCGAAACATCTTTATTATATAATTCGATGGCTTTCCCGTTAACAAGGCCCTCGAAACCATCTTGTATTCCCAATACGGTTAATCCGTGGTCATGTGCCGGTTTTGCAACACCTCTTATAACAGCATTAAGTCCCGGACAATCACCGCCGCCAGTTAAAATTCCAATCCGTTTTACTCTTTTCCCTTTTGCCATTTATTCCTCTGGAGTTAGTTCATATTAAAAACCGTAATTTAATAAAAATAAAAAATATAATCTTTAAATTACGGCTCTTTTATAATTGAATTTAAGACTTGATTTGTGGTTTTAAAATGTAATTTAGCCAAACAGGATAATTTTTCTTTACCGTATTTTTGTATTATATCTTTTGCATTTGCTATTACTTTTGATGAAGCGCCTTTTGTTAGGTAATAACCTTCCAGTTCTTTTTTATGAAACCAATTGTTCATAGTGTTTCTTGCTAAAATTGATGCAGCGGCAACTCCTATGTATTTTTCCGCCTTTGGAGTTTGTATAAAGTTTATACTGTTATATTTTGTATTGTTGGATATTGTTAATTTTTTTTTACTGAATTGATCCGTAATTACTGTTTTACAATTGAAAATTTTTAATAGGTTTTCTATAGATTTTGAATGAGCCCAATCCAATAATTTATTAATGTTTTTAAAATTTTCATAAAGTTGATTATATTTTTGGGGCGATATTATTACGATGTTGAAATTATGCGGAAATTCTTTTCTTATTTTTGTTGCAATTATGTTTATTTGTTTATCGCTTAATTCTTTACTGTCTTTTACTCCTAAGTTTTCCAAAAACACTTGTGTGTTTTCGTTAACAAACATTGCGGAAACAACTAAGGGGCCAAAGTAATCTCCTTTACCGGTTTCGTCTGTTCCTATATATTCGGAATAAAAAATATCCGGTTCTTCATTAAATTCAATTTGGTAATTATCCGAAACAATCGAGTATATTTCTTTATAAAATTTGGAGTCGGTGTTTCCTTGAACAACTGTTTTCAAACCCTTTTTACCGAAATACACAAGAACTTTTAATTTTTGTTTTTCATTTGTTACGGATATTTCATAGTTATAATTATTTTTTTTTATTTGTGATAATTTATAACCTTTTTCCCTAATACGATAAGAAATTTTTTGAATTTTGTTTTCTGCTTGTAATTCTCTATTCATACAATTTTAATCCGTAATTTTTAGTAGCAATTTATAATTTTTTACTAAGAGATGCTTGGTAAGACATCATCCAATAATTTTCTGGAGAATTAAAAAAATATTATTTATTCTTACTTATTAAAAAAATAAAAAAATATACGATTCTAAATAAATCGAATAATTATTAAAAGTAAGTTCTTTAGGTATTAAGAATAACAAATAACGGAGAGGTGGCAGAGTGGTTGAATGCGGCGGTCTTGAAAACCGTTGAGGATTCACGTCCTCCGGGGGTTCGAATCCCTCCCTCTCCGCAAATAACTTTCTAATAAGTTATTTGTTAAGTAATAAGAATTGATCAGAAATTTTCAAAAGTACTTTGTTCGGCGGGCTCTGTTCAAATTCTGTTTTTTAATTTTAATTAGGAGTGCAGTAAAATGGCAGAGCGAAAACAAGGAACGGTTAAATGGTTTAACGGTTCCAAAGGTTACGGTTTTATTCAGCAAGAAAACGGAGAAGATTTATTTGTGCATTTTAAATCTATAATTGCCGAAGGTTATAAAACTTTGGAAGAAGGTCAAAAGGTTGAGTTTACCGTTGGTGAAAGTGATAAAGGACCTGTAGCACAAGAAGTGAAAGTTATTTAACTGTGATGTAAATGGTAGGTTATCTTTAAATCCAGTTTACTTAAACTGGATTTTTTATGTAACTATAACTAAAAAATAATTGCTCTACCTTTTAATTTTTCGATTGCTCTTATTAATAAAAATATTTTTTTTTCGAATATAAATTGTTGTTATAAAAAGTTTTAAGGCAAATTAATAAATGGATTCCAAATCTTTTTCCATTAGTAGCGAATATAAAAATGTAAGTTCCGCATGTTTTATTACAAAAACTTTTTGCGAAGATCATTTTGTAGCAGATAATACAATTAAAGAAATTGAACTTTGTTTAGCCGAAGCATTGAACAATATTATCAAACATTCTTATAAAGGAGATAATAAACAATTAATTGATATTGATTTACAATTTAGCGGTAATAAATTTTCTTTTTCGTTAACCGATTACGGATTACCGAGAACTAACGTGGACAAACCTAAATTGGAATTTGATCCGAATGATATAGATAGCTTACCGGAAGGCGGAATGGGACTTTTTATTATAGAACAACTAATGGATGAAAATAATTATAAATCCGAAAACGGTAAAAATACCTTTGAAGTAATAAAATATATTACCGAAAAATCCACATCAAATTAACCGTAAAATTTTTATGCACAATTTACGGTTATTAAATCATTAACCGATATTCGTTGCTTTTAATTTAAACTATTTAATATTAAAAATATAATAAATAGAACATTTTAAACAGAAAATTATAGCTAAGTGGTTATTATTATTTTCCTATGTTATTTTTTACTTCCTTACTAAATTTCATTTATGAAAAAAAATGTTTCCATATTTTTATTTTTTATTTTTCCCGTTTTACTTTTTTCGCAGCATATTAAAAGTGAAGCATTTCAAAAAAAAGGATTGTTTTTTAAAACTCCTTTGTTAAAACCGAAATATCCTTCTTATAATTTAGCCGCAACTTATCTGCTATCAGAAAAAGCCAGAAAAGGAGATCCTTTTGCTCAACACGAATTAGGCATAAGATATATTTTGGGTATAGGTGTTCCGGTAGATTCCTTAAAAGCCGCTTATTGGATTAAACAAGCCGCACTAAAAAGATTACCTGCCGCAAATTTTAATTATGCCGTTATGCTAAGCAATGGTATAGGTGTTAAATGGAACCCTTTTGAAGCTTTTGATAATTTCGAAATTTCCGCTAAAAGCGGTATGAAACAAGCACAATATATTGTTGGTCTTACTTACATAGATAATTTGGTGGTTAGTAGAAATTTAAATAAAGCTTACTATTGGTTAAAAAAAGCTGCAGATAAAGATATGAAAGAAGCTAAAGATGCATTAAGTGAATTAGTTAAAAATAATAAAATAATTTTTAACGATTCGTTACAAAACAATACAGCATTTAATAATTCAAAAACAAAAAATATTTCTTCACCGCAAGAAACAATATATGATTATGAACCTGAACTCTACAACTTCGGCAATGATAGTTTGGCAAATTCAACCGACATAAGGAAATATTTAAAAAAAATTATTCGAATTAAAACTACCGAATTAAAAAAAATACTTAAAATCAATTTGGAAAATTATAAAACACTTAAAGATACTACTTCGATTGGTATTATAAATATTGCGGCTAATTCAGGTAACCCCGAAGCCCTTTTGTTAAAAGGTAAATTTAATCAATTCGGAATAGGACTAAAAAAAAATAAAATTAAAGCCGCATCCTATTTCCTTAAAGCATATAGTCTCGGTTCGTTTAAAGCGGCGGAATATTTATTAAAACTTTCGCGAAGTAAAAATTTTTACCGCTTACTTAAAAATGAAATTGCAAAAAATAACGCCAACGCTATGTATGTTTGGTCGGGTTTGGTTGCTTTAGGCATGGATTACAAACTTACCGAAAAACAAGCATTCGGATTATTGTTGAAAGCTCAAAAACAAAATCATATTAACTCTATTATTGAATTGGGATTGGTTTATTACAACGGAACATTAAGACAAAAAGATACAGCAAAAGCATTTAATTATTTTGAACAGGCTGCCAAATTAGGTAGTGCAGAAGCTAAAGTTAGGTTGGCATTTTATAAAATTAAACAAAACTATAACAATAAACTTGGTACCGAAATAAATATTCTAAAAAAATATGCAAATCAAGGTTCGATTTTGGCAACAGCCGCCTTGGCGTTTTGCTATGATAAAGGTTATGCCGTTAAACAAAATAAAGCTACCGCAGTAAAATTATATAGAAATGCGGCTCGGCATGGAAATGAAGCCGCTTATAATTCGTTAAGACAAATGTATGATAGTTTAAGACCCGATGATGAAAAATTTAAAATTTTCTTTTAATAAAGCGTAAAATTATTTATCATGCTTTATAAATGGTGCTATGTTTTTACATTAAAATTCTTTTTCGGATTTATTAATTTGTTTTAATCTAATTCATTAAAAAAGGAAAATTTAATGAAAAAAATTTTTTTTATAAATTTTATTTTTATAACGTTTTTATATTCTCAAACCACAAGTAAATATTGCTCCGTAGCAAAAATAAATTATTTTAAGCAACTACAAAAAGTCGGTAAGTTAAAATATCCGGGCGACAGTAATTTTGATGTAACTTATTACAAACTTAATGTAAAATTAAATTATCCGAATAAAAAAATATCCGGTGCAGTAACCGTAAAAACAAAAAGTTTAATCCAAAATTTAAATACAATGTTTCTTGATCTTCAAAGTCATTTTACTGTTGATTCCGTCAAAGCAAATAATAACAAAATCGCATTTAGTTTAAGTAATAACAAATTAACTTTAACTTTAGATAAAGATTATAATACGGGAGACGAAATAGATGTAGTTGTATTTTACAAAGGTACACCCGGAAGTTCGGGATTCGGCAGTTTCGAGT
>JALSTL010000153.1 GCA_026983755.1 Melioribacteraceae bacterium
GGATGGAAAATTTATATTGATAACAAACAAGTAGAAAAAATTTATAAAACCGACCACGCTGTTATGTCCGTTGTTGTTCCCGAAGGGAAACATAAAGTTGATGTAATTTGTCATCCCGATTCGTTTTTCTTTTATCGCAATGTATCTTGGGCTTCGGTTGGTGTTATTTATTTGTTGATTGCCGGTTCAATACTTTTAGGTTTTAGAAAAAAGACAAATTAAAAGTTTAATAAATTCAAAAACGTTTGTGTAAATCTGTACAAAGCAAAAACCTAACGCAAAGAAAATGAAATAAATATAGCCGTTGGTTTTATGCAAACGTTGAATACAATTATAAAAATGAAATCGATAATTCTTAAGTCTAAAATTTAAATATAATCCTACTAAGAAAGAAAAATAATAATAATGTTATTAGACCAAAAAAACTATAACGTAATTCTGAATGAAATTATCTCAATAATTGAAAAATCCAAAACTCAATTGGTAATTCAAACTAACAGTACTTTAACTCTAACTTTTTGGCATATAGGAAATAGAATTAAAACGGAAATCTTAAAAAACAAAAGAGCACAATACGGGAAACATATAGTCGTTACACTGTCACGAGATTTAAAACTAAAATTCGGGCGTAGTTTTAATGAAAAAAATCTTAGGCGAATGCTTCAATTTGCAGAAAAATTTACTGATTTTGAACTTGTCGTTACACTGTCACGACAATTATCTTGGTCGCATTTTTTAGTTTTAATTCCGCTAAAGACCAAACAAGAAAGATTATTTTATGCTAAGCTTGTAGCTGAAAATGGTTTCGGAGTAAGAGAACTAAGAAAACAATTATCGAAAAAAGTGTTTGAAAGAACTAAAAACGCAGACCTACAAATATATGATAGTAAAACAATTGAAAAGGGTATTTTAAAAGATCCCTACCTGTTAGATTTCTTGGAATTAAAAGAAGGATATTTAGAAGACGATTTGGAAAATGCAATTCTTAAAGAACTAGAGTTGTTTTTATTGGAATTAGGAACCGGTTTTACTTTTGTTGAACGTCAAAAAAGAATGATTATTGATGGGGAAGACTATTATTTGGATTTGTTATTTTATCACCGAAAAATTAAAAGGCTTATTGCTATTGAACTAAAAATTGATAAATTCAAAGCCAAATATAAAGGCCAAATGGAACTATATTTAAAATGGCTTGAAAGATATGAAAAACAAGAAGGAGAACAAGCGCCAATAGGAATAATTTTATGTACAGAAACAAGCAAAGAACAAATAGAATTACTGGAAATGCATAAAGATGGAATTATGGTTGCTGAATATTGGACTGAATTATTACCAAAAGAACAATTAAAAAATAAATTACATCAAGCATTAAAAGAAGCACGAGAAAGACTTGAAAGAAAAAAATTAAATGAATAACTCATGCTACGCAATATTAATAAATTTGTCATATTGAGTGAAGCGTTCAAGGAATTCTTATAGAAAAATTCCTCAAAATATTGCCAATGCATAATATTGAAATTCTTCATTTACAACGGCGAATCCAGAATGACTTGTCCGCCTTCTTTTTGGCGGTACAGTTTTGCGTTACGTAAGTTAATAAATTCAAAAACCTTAAAATGAAAAAAGTTTTAATTATAACATATTATTGGCCTCCGGCAGGAGGACCCGGAGTACAAAGAGTATTAAAGTTTGTAAAATACTTACCTCAATTCGGTTGGCAGCCTTTGGTACTTACTGTTGCCAAAGGAGAATATCCGGCAATAGATAAATCACTTGAAAAAAATATTCCTACAGAAGCTATGGTTTTTAAAACCGCTTCCAGAGAACCGATGGCAATGTACAAAAAATTTATGGGAATGAAAC
>JALSTL010000154.1 GCA_026983755.1 Melioribacteraceae bacterium
AAAGGAACGCCGATTTAAAAAGATATAATTCCAACGTTCCTTTTTTTTAAGAAATTACTTTTTATAATATTGCATTGCTTCAGGAATTAGTTTTTCCAAATCATTAATTCTTGTTTGGTCCGAAGGATGTGTACTTAAAAACTCCGGTGGTGCTTGTCCTTTTTTATTAGCCGCCATTCTTTTCCAAAACTCAACTGCTTTGTGCGGATCGTAACCGGCCATTGACATAAAAATCAAACCGAGATGATCGGCTTCACTTTCGTGCAAACGGCTAAAAGGCAACATCACTCCAACTTGTGCGGCTACCCCAAATGCTGTCATCCAAAGTTGTTGTGTTTGTTTGGGTTTCTTTTGTAATGCAAGTGCCAAACCCAAACCGCCAAGTTGAGTTAACAAACCTTGACTCATTCTTTCCGCTCCATGTTCGGCAACCGCATGAGAAATTTCGTGTCCCATTACTACGGCAATACCATCTTCATCCTTACAAATCGGCATAATTCCGGTATAAAAAACAACTTTACCACCGGGCATACACCACGCATTTACATCTTTACTTTCCACTAAATTAAATTCCCAATTATATCCATTCAATCTGTCGGTTAAATTATGTTGGCTAAAATATAATTCAACCGCTTTTTTAATTTTGCGTCCTACTTTTTTTACCAACGCCGCTTGTTGAACATTTTTACTTGTAGGATGCTCTTTTAAAAATTGATCATACTGCTGGAAACTCATAGACATCATTTGAGCAGACGGAATTAAACTGAGTTGTTTTCTTCCGGTTAAAGGAACCGTACTGCACGAAACAACAAATAGGAATAACAGCAATAAAGCGGCAGCATGTTTTTTTATTTTCATTTTACACCTCAAATATTTCTTAAATATTTAATAAATAAAATTTTAATTATATTATTTTTCTTCCCAATCGGTTAACTTTCCGTTTTTAAAATAAAAAGTAATGGTTCCGTAATACCATTGTGTAAACAAACCCCATTTCTTTTTGTTCCTTGTTTTTCTATCCGGTAAACCCCAGCTATCTTTAAGCATTTGTTCGGTCATTCCTTTCCAAATTTTTCCGGTTGCCAATCTTCCTCCTATTTTTTTTCCGTACTTCCGATAAAGCTTTTTTATATGAACACTTTTTACCTTAGGTTCCAATTCCGATTTTATATTTTCCAAACTATCTATTTGTGCAGTTAATTTTTCTTTTTGTAAAAGTAAATCCGTTTTGCGTGTTGTTAAACTGTCAACTAAATAATCATATCTTTCTTTTTCAATTTTCTTTGTCTGCGAAAATAATAATGTTACACTAAGCAAATTCAATATTACAAAATATTTTTTCATTTAGAATTCCTAATTTTAGATTAAAAAAATTATTTTTAGATATTAAAAAATATAACATTTAAATATTTACAAAAAAATGCAAATAAAAATAGACCACCGGTGCTGTTAAAAGAAGTGAATCGAATCTATCGAAAATTCCTCCATGTCCAGGAATTATGGAAGACGAATCCTTTACTTTTGCATCCCGTTTTATTAAACTTTCCACTAAATCTCCAAGCTGTCCTATTGTACCGGCAATTATTCCAATAACAATTATATTCTGCCAAGATAAATAATTTAGTATAAGAAATTTGGAAATAACCATTCCTGCAATTGCGAATATAAATCCCGCTACAGCACCTTCCCAGCTTTTATTCGGGCTAACTCTTGGGAACAATTTATGTTTACCTATAGCAGAACCAATAAAAAAAGCAGCGGAATCACATACCCAAATGGAAATCATTATTGAGATTATTAAATATCCACCTTCCGAATAAAGCATTTCCGATTTGTTAAAAAATTCTCTTATCAATA
>JALSTL010000155.1 GCA_026983755.1 Melioribacteraceae bacterium
AGGATAGACCATTTTTTCTTTTACATACTTTCTTATTTCGTTAGCGGATTTGCTGCCTGAAATTGTATAAGTAATAAATCCTTGAAGTTCCTGCAAGTCTTCGGGAATATAAGGAGATATTCTCGGCGGCGATACACCGAAAGGCAAATCGTTTTTGATTGATGCGAGTCTTTCGTTAATTTCAATTCTAATAAAATCCATATCAACCGAAGGGTAAAATTCCAAACTAACTTTTGAGATTCCTTCGGAAGAACGGGAAGATATTTTTTTTACTCCTTTTATTCCCGCTAATTGAGATTCTATCGGTGATGTTAAATATGCTTCAATTACTTCCGGTGAAACTCCGTTCCAGCTTGTTGTTACGGTTAATTTTGGAAATTCCGCATGAGGTGATAATTCAAGAGGAAGATTATAGACTGATATTAAACCCAATATAACAACAGATATGAAAACCATACTTACCGTTACAGGTCGGGATAAAAATATGTAAAAAATCTTTTTCATATTGAATTTGGAAATTAGATCTTAGAATTTGGTATTGTATATACTAATCCAACGGCTACTAATTGTAATTAATTATTTATAATAACTCAGAAATATATAAAAACCCAATCTCACCACGCCATACAACAGACAGGCAAAGCACAACCTCCTCTATATCAGAGGATAGCTCCCTTTTTGTAAAGAGAGGGTTGGGTGGGTTAAGAAACACTATCTGCTTATTACTGCCTGTTTAATAGAATTAGTTTGTATTTGAATAATAAAGGTTTTTATTTTAATAAATTATCTCCGGCATAATTGTATTATTTTCATATTCCTTTCCCATTCTACCTTCTAAGTTCTAATTTCTAAGTTCTAACTTCTTTTACTATTCATAGTTTTTAAAGTACTAACAAAAATCGCCGTTAATTCGTCTGCTTCTTTTAATAATCTTTCAATGATAACAGTATCAATCCAATTTTTAGTTTTTATTATTTCTAACCAAAATAAAGTTTCATCAGCTTCTTCCAAAACAATATTTACTTTTGCAATAAACTCTTTATCACTTCTAGCTCTTTTTGCAGCTTTATAATTTGCACCGACCAAAGTTCCGCACTTTAACAATTGATATGAAATAACATTTGTAGCATTATTCTTTGGTAATAATTCAACTAAATCAATAATATCAATTGCAAAACCGAAAGTTCTTTTCTTCAAATCATAGTTCATCTGACTACCTCCAAATTTTTAATTTATACATTTTCTCTTCTAATTTCTAAAATCTAAATTCTAAGCTCTAAATTCTAATTTCTAAATTCTAAGATCTAAGTTCTAAGATCTAAGTTCTAATTTCTAACCTTAACCTTCGCATCGTGTGCCAGATTAAACTGTCCTTTAACAATCACATTATCACCGGCATTTACTCCTTTTAATATTTCAATGTACTTGTCGTTTTGTTCACCAATATCAACATACTTCCATTTGGCAAGACTATCTTCAACCGTAAAAACAAGATTTCTTTTATCACGTACCAGCAACGCTTCTTTAGGTATTAAGATTCTGTTATGTAATCTTTTAACTTCAATATTCGCATTTGCGTACATTCCGGGTTTAATTCTTTTATCCTTATTTTTAATTCGAATAACAACAGTGCCTGTCTTTGTATCGGGATTAACATAAGGACTAACAAAAATTACCTTCCCGAAATATTCTTTACCGGGTATAGCATTTATTTTTATACTTACAATATTGCCTACTTTTATTTTGTCTATTTCATCTTCAAGAACATTTACGTATAGTCTTAGATTATATATATCAAATAATTTAAATAACTTGGAATTAGCAGTTATATGTTGACCGACAACCAAATTAAAATCACCAATTACTCCGCTAAAAGGAGCTTTAATTTCCGTGTATGATAAATTTAGTTTAGCTCTATCAAACATATTAATTGCACGCGAATAACCGCTTTTATTAAGGATCAAATCATTTCGCTTGGCACCGGTAAAAATTAGTTTCATATCAAGATCATTTTTTCTTTTGTTATATTCACTTTCGGAAATATTACCATCCTTAAATTTTTTTTCCAAAAGAATAATTTCATTTTCAATTCTTTCAGCTTTTTTGTTTTTTATTGTATCGCTCGGAGCTTCTTTAGTTAAAAAACCGTATTCAACTTTAGCTTCTATAAGTTTATCCTGTGCCTCTTTTACCGCAATAACTTGTTCTCTGTCATCTAATTTTATAAGCAGGTCATTTTTATTAACATACTTCCCTTCATAAATATTTATCTTTTCTATAATACCTTTTATGTTGGAAACAACATCCAATTCTTTATCTGCTTTTACCGTTCCGTTTGCAGAAATTTTTTCTATTAAATCTCCTTCTATAACTTTGGAAGTTTTTACATTAAAAATAATTTCGTCAAGTTTGCCATAATCCATACTTACATTTTTAAATTCTTTTTTGTCCTTGTTACTTGTAGGAATGAACGAATATGCAATTATTCCCAATACAATAATTACCAAAGCCGTTACAACGTATTTTAATTTGATTTTCATTTTAATTTTCTATTATTTTTGTTTTTAATATTTAAGTTTTAATGATATAGTGTCATAAATGAAATATCTTATAATATGCTATTTATCATATTTGCAGACTGGAAAGTCTGCGGTACTTATTACAGATTTTTCAGTTTGTGTTTTTAATAGTTTTACGACATCACACATGGCATTAGTTCCTAATTTGGTTTTTGGTAAACAAAATTAACTTCCGACTATTTTAGTTCTACATTATAAGATATTATTTTTTTAGCATATTTTTAACACACCCCTAACTCCCCTCTCAAGTGAGTTTTAATTTTAATAATCCTACATAATTAAAAATCGTTTTTAATTTTCTTTCTTGACCATTTTTCCATATAAGAATAAAATACGGGAATAATAATTAAAGTTAATAATGTTGAAGTTACCAAACCACCGGCAATTGCAATTGATAATGATTTTCTTAATTGAGCTCCCGCACCTAAACCTAAAATCATAGGAACAAGTCCGAATATTGTTGTTAATGACGTCATCACAATCGGACGGAATCTGTCTTTACCGGCTTGAATAATAGCTTCCCGTAGAGAATGACCTTCCATTCTTTTTCTCATTATAAATTCCACTTTTACAACCGCATCGTTATTTGCAATACCGATTAAAATAATTAAACCTATTAACGAAATTACGTTTATACTTTGACCCAATAAAAACAAGGCAAGAATACCGCCTATAAGTCCCATAGGAACGGATAAAATAATAATAAACGGAAATAGAAACGATTCAAATTCCATTGCCAAAACCATATACATTAAAAATATCGAAATTAAAAGTGAAATATACAAGTTGGAAAAAGAAGAGCGTATTTCCTCATTAGCACCGCCGATTGTTATTGTCTGCCCGGCGGTTTTCGGCAAAGAGCTTTCAACTTTTTTAAGTTTTGCAACGGCATTATCCAAATTGATATTATTTATATCCGCATAAAGAAAAACGGTTCTTGTCTGGTTCTCGTGCCATATTTCATTGTAGCTTTCGGTAAATTTATAATCTATTACATCTTTAACAAGCAATTCTTTACCGTTCAGCTTTATATATCCGTTTAGTATATTTTGAATATTATTCCTATAATTTTCCGGCGTTCTTAAAACAATATTAATTTTTTTATCGAAATCGGAAAAAGAAGTAGCTTTCATTCCTTTAACCAAATATACAATTCGCCCGGCAACGTCCGAAACGTTTACACCATGCGAAGCACATTTTGCTCTATTAATAGTTATAATATATTCGGGAGTTCCCTTCTCAACGCCTAATCTAAAATCGGATATACCTTTGGTCTTTTCCGTTTTTACTTTTTTAAGGAACAGTCCTGCAGTTTTATAAGCCGCCGCCAAATTTTTATTTTTAATCTTTATTACTATATCGTTTTCAGTGGGATTAATTAATTCCGAATATGTTGTTTTTACTTCTTTAAATGAATATTTTGTTCTACCGAGATTTTTAAAAATCCCCGCTAACTTTTCCTTTACATCATAATAATTTTTATACGAATCCAACTTAACTATCATATTTGTTTTATTAATATCCATTTGATTTTTATTTAGGAAATCAAATTCGTTAACCCTTCCAATATTCGAGACGACATCGGTAACATGATTTAATCTTAAAACAGCACGTTCAATTTTGGAAGTTAACTGTGCGTTACCTTTAAGCGAAGTTCCTTTGGGATAATCCAATTCAATAATAAATTCACTTTGAGGCGCCGGCGGAATAAATTCTTTTTTCATTTCTATAGCAGCAAATATTGCCATAATTAGTAAAACCAAAGTAACCGTAAGTACTTTTTTCCGGTTATCCAAAGACCATTCCAGCAATCTTTCATAAATATCCATAAAACGATTTAACCATCCGTTTACAACATTAAAAAACTTACCGAATATCTTGTTAAACAATTCCGATATAAAAAGAGATAATTTAACCGTAAGCAATAAAACGGATTTTACAACTGCTATAAACGGAAATTTAATCCAGAATAATATTTTATATATTATTGATTTGCTTTTATAATATTTAAGTTTAATGTAATCTTTATTATATTCTTCTTTATTCGCAAAATTAAATTTTTGTCGTCTTGATGCAAGCATGGGAATTAATGTAATGGAAGCAACAATGGAAGCGCTTAATGAAAATATAATTGCATACGATTGGTCTTCAAACAATTCACCGGCAATTCCTTTAATAAATAACAAAGGAACAAATACCGCCAATGTTGTTAAAGTTGATGCTACAATCGGCATGGTTACTTCTTCGGTACCGGTTAATGCCGCACGGTGCAGAGGCATACCGGAATCGTTATGCCGGACAATATTTTCAAGAACAATTATTGCATTATCTAAAAGCATTCCTATACCAACAGCAACACCGCCGAGTGAGATTATGTTGAAACTAATTTTAAATAAGAACATCAGCAGAACGGTAAGCACAAGCGATGCGGGAATTGTTATAGAGATAATAAAAATATTCCGGATACTGCCGAGAAAAAAGAAAAGAACGATAACAGCGAGAATACCGCCGTAAAAAATAGACTGCTTAACATTTGCAATTGAATTTTGAATAAACTTCGATTGGTCCGTAACTACGGTTAAATTATATTCGGGATATTCTTTTCTTAATGTAATTAAAGTTTCTTTTACGTTTTTAGCAACAGACACTGTATTTGCGTCCGGCTCTTTGAAAATTAAAAGTCCTACGGTTTCCTTGCCGTTTAAGCGTGTTAAACCTTTACGGTCTTTAAAATTTTCTTTTACATCGGCAATATCATTAAGATAAATAACATTGCCGGATTTATTTGTTTTAACAATTGTATTTTTAATATCGTCAATATTTCCAAATTCACCTATTGTTCTAAGCGAATACCGGAAAAGCCCTTTCATTATTGAGCCTGAAGGCATATTTATATTAGCCGCTTTTAATGCATTTTCAATTTCTTTGAATGAAATATTATAAGCAATTAACTTTTCAGGTTTTACGGTTACCAATATTTCCCTTTCAAGACCTCCGGTAACCACAGCTTGCGCCACGCCGTCCAATTGTTCAAGTCTTCTTCTGAATAAAACTCTTCCAGCTTCTTTCAAATCGATTAAACGCTTAATTACATGATAAGGAGAATCATGTGTTACAAACCGGTTATAAATTTCAAAAAAATTCTTGGTTCGTTGTTCTGCATTCGTCGTTCTCCGTTCGCTTGTTCTGATTTCATTTGTTCTGAGTTCACTTGTTCTGAGTTCTTTGCTCTCCCTTCTAAGTTCTAAATTCTGAGTTCTAAGTTCTGAATTCTGACTTCTATAAGCCAAAACCAGACTCATAATAGGAGAAGCCGAAGGATCGGATTTTACAATTGTGGGGCGACCGACTTCCCGCGGTAATACAAAACGAATATTATCCAGCTTTTCCCGCATGGCAAGCATAGCCATATTCATATCGGTTCCCCAAATAAAATCCACCGAAATAACGGAAATGCCTTCTTTTGAAACCGAAGTAATTTTCTTAACTCCGGTAACCGTTCCAACTGCAGATTCCAACGGTTCTGTTACAAGTTTTTCCACTTCTTCGGGACTTGCATTCGGGTAAGTTGTTTGAACCAAAAGATGCGGTAAGTTAACATTTGGAAGTAAGTCAACACCAATACGACTGAATGCATAAATACCGAGAAACGCAATGCCCAAATAGAACATTGTTATTGTAACCGGGCGTTTTATTGATAGTGACGGCAGCGACAAATTGATTTCAAGTAATAGTTTTTAATTAAAGAATTTACAAAATAATATCTTTTTAATAAAGATGTTTTAGGAGTGAAAATGTTGCTTAAATAAACATTAGTTCATAAAATACTTTATAAATATCCCGTGTTCATCTGAATGTATAACTTTTAAGTGTATCAAAATATTGATAAACATATTTTTGATTCCCAACATTAATTTGTAATATTTCTGTTATAGTTGATTCATTATCAAAGTTAAGCAAAAAAGGTGTTTTCATACTTTTGATATATTTCAATCTTTTATCATCTAAATTTATTATTTTAATTGGCATTTTAATTCTATACCTGTTTTGTAAAAATTCCCTGAATTTAAAACTATAGCCATTCTTATCCACAATCATAATTAATAATTTATCATTCCAATTTTTTAACTTTAAAAGGCTTTTTAATTCCGATATTAACAATTCATAACAAGTAGAACAATCATCAGCTGAGATAAAACCTATAATTTTAGAGCCATTGTCTTTAAATGTATTGAATTTTAAAACATTTGACGGTTGTATTAATTGCATTTCAGTAATATTCATATTTGTTTTTTTATTAATAAATTCTTCTCTTATTTTAAAATTTATATAAGTTAAAATTAATATTACTATAATATAAAATAAGTGTATTTTCATTTTTTGCATTATTACACCACATAAGAATTACAATTATAAATATACTAAATACATCATAAAATATTTATGTATTTATATTTTATAAATTATTAACTTAGCTTTTAAGTTAATATTATTATAAGTTTTAAAAGGGGGAGGAATGAATTGAATTAAATATTTTCCATCCGAACAATTAAAATTGATATATTTATTCATGCTTAGCACACCTAAATAAACACCTGAGACACTATATAAAACCAAATTTTTATGCATCTTATATTTTGAGGTTGGATTAAAATTCATAAATTCTTGAACTAAAATTCTGGAATTATCAATTATAAAGAGACTTTTAATTATGGTAGACTTATAATAATTATTTGTTAATATGTTGTGATTATCATTACGACTTTTTTTAAGCGGTTTATAGATTGGAAGTTTTTTACCAAAATAAGTAACTACTCCTTTTGAATATTTTGCAATTTTATAGCTAAATATATAGGTGGCAAATATTCCATCATTCTTTGAAAAAATAATGCCACCATCAAGGAAACCTCTTTTATAATATGGTTCGAATCCTTTAATCGGGTCAAAAATGAACTTTACGAATCCTTTATTATTGTAAATACTAACGAATCCGTCATTTCCGGTTATTGGAGCATGAAATAAATATATATACCCATTATTATCACATGTCATTTTTCTAATATTATCACTATTATATTTAACATTGAGGGAAAAAATATACTTACCTTTTGCATCATATTTTGTTATTCTTTTTAATACATGATCATAAATGTAAATATTATTATTTGTGTCAAGCGTACCACATTGTATAAATCTAAATTCACCGGGACCATCGCCATCTTTTTCAATTTTACTTAGTAATTTACCTGACCTATTTAAAATTAAAATATTTTTTGAAAGCGGATTAAACATAACAATTATCTTTAAATTAGCTTTTATAATAGGTGCAGCATCAAATAAATTTTCATTTATCCCATTCAACGCAATAGTGTCTTTATGGGTAAAAAAAGAAGATGCAGATCCGCTTTTTTTAACTTTAATTTTTATCATTTTTTCATGCTTATTTAAAGTTATTTTTTCTTCCTTGGTGCAACCATTTAATAATGTAATTATTCCTACAATAATAATTGTAAAAGTTTTTATATTATTATTTATATCTTTTATATTCATTATGAAATCATATTAAAAGTTTTGAATTATATAGTAACATTAAAAATAATTTATGCTGTTGAACTTTGTGTTACTTCAAATTTTGTACACATAAAAAATAGTATATTACTTTCTTTTTTTTGTTAGCGAAAATCACAATGATTTATTTATATAAAATATATCCAAGTATAATAAAATAATTTATTATACTTGGAATAAATTATCTCAGCAACCACCACCTTGATAAGTCTTCCTGGTAGTACCTACTGTACAACCACTTCCACCGGAACTTTACTAGCTGTTTTTATGTATTTTATTCCGGCTTTACAAGGTTTGTTATGTATTGTTTTCTATCTTCTAACTTTATATAGATAAAATTATTTCATTTTGTTCTTTAAAACACATCTTATTAAATAATATTTATTTTTTTACAATTTTCAAGTTAATTCTATTTAAATGCGGATATGGATCATCTTTACGAATAAAAATATACTTACCTTTTTCAAAACTCTTAGCAAAAAAGGGATTTGTTCGTCTCTTAACGGAAAGTAAATCTCCTGTATTTTTATCTAAAAGTAATATTGTTTCGCCTATTTT
>JALSTL010000156.1 GCA_026983755.1 Melioribacteraceae bacterium
CACCGGACTTAAAATCAACTCCGTAAATGTTCAGAGCATTCCACCAATCCCAAGCAACTTTACCCGGTTTAATCCAAGAAGCATCTTCTATTTGTTGCTCTTCGGCAAGTTGGTAGACAAGTTGATTTGTAATAAGCTCTTTATCCTCTTTGGCTATTGCAAGTATTCGCCAAGGGAAACTACGATTTCCTTTTGTCTCGGCAATATAGTTTGCTGACTTAGTAATTGGAACATTTCTATCTGAGTTTGGTTTTAGTTTATCTTCCAAAGCATATTTAGAAAAGGTTGCATTTAAAGAATTGTTTCCTCCGGTTAATATCCACATCCCGGGATAATCTTTTAATGCACTTTCCGCGATTAGTATTTTTGCAGATTTGGTTTCAACAAGTAATGGCAAACTTGCCAAACGACCCGCTGATGTTGTATCGAGCAGCATATACTTGTAAAGTCTTTCGTTGTGCGAAAAAAAACTTTTTTCTTCAGGAAAATAAACATTACTATTTTGAGGAAAGATAAAATTTGCTTCTTCGGCTGTAATTTTTATCGGTTCATCAAAGCTTGTAGAAAATCTGTAAGCTATGCCATTGTCAAATACTCTAATAATTAGGAAATAATGATTTTCAAATGAAATTGTTAACTGATTATATTTATCGGTAATTACTTCGGACTTTACTTTTATTAAAGGATAAATTTTCTTATCAACGGATTCTTCAATAATATCAACGACTTTCGGATTTTCACCTAATTGCCCCAAGTTTGTTTTCATTGATATTTTCGAAGGTTTCAGAATTGTTTGGTTATCAACTTTGACAGAAAACTTTATATTATTTTTTATTAATATTTCAACTTCTATTAAATTATCAGGCGAATAAAGCGTATATGTTTTACTTTGCTGAGCATTTAGAAAATTTTGACTTATAAAAATAAAAATTGTAAACAGTACGGTAAGTATATTTTTCATATTATTATCCAAAAAAATTTAGAAGTAATTATTAAAATCTTTTAAGGTACTGCATGCCCTCTGGCTATTGTAAATAATGTGTACCATTCTTCCCTGCTTAATTCTACTTTATCTGCGAGAGTAGAGTTTAATATTCTTTCAGGATTAGTTGTACCAATTACCGGTTGAATTCCGGCAGGATGTTTTAGTAACCAAGCAAGTGCAATAGCTTCTTTTGAAGTTTCTTTTTCTTCAGCATATATTTCTATTTGTTTTGCAAGGTTTATAATTCTCATATCCGCATCTATAGAAGGATTAAAGATTTTTCCAACTGCAACAGGAGACCAAGCTTGAACTTGAATTTTATTCAGCATACAATAATCCAAGATACCGGTAGCAGCAGCATATTTACCGCTTGTTTGATTTGCAAGTATTCCATCATTAATAACATGATGATGCAGTAAACTTATTTCAATTTGATTAACAACAATCGGTTGGTTTAAACTATTTTGCAAAAGTGACATTTGGTTACCGTTAAAATTACTAACTCCAAAATAATTTACTTTTCCGGTACTACGTAATTCATCAAAAGCTCTTGCCACTTCTTCCGGCTGCATCAGCGGATCCGGTCTGTGTAAAAGTAAAATATCCAATTGCTCTATTCCTAAACGGCTAAGCGAATTATTAACGGAATCTATTATATGCTCATAACTAAAGTCATATCTTCCCGGAGAATTTGGATTTGGCAAACCTTTAAATCGGATTCCGCATTTTGACTGGATAATTATTTTATCTCGTAAACTTTTATTCTGCTTAAGAATTTTTCCAAAAACAAGTTCCGATTTTCCCTTAGTATATATGTCCGCATGGTCAAAAAAGTTAATCCCGTTTTCAAGTGCTG
>JALSTL010000157.1 GCA_026983755.1 Melioribacteraceae bacterium
AGAAGGTTTTCTATTTTAAATATTATTTTCGAATAGTTTTACATAATAGCTGCCAAAGCGATTTTTTAACTTATTAGCAAATTTAACCCGAATTATGCAACTGAAAACAGAATAGCTCTAAACTATTGTAATAAAAACAATTATTCTAATGCATAATTTGGTTTTAATTTTTTACTATAATTTTATCTAAAGCTGCTTTCAATTCTTTTAAGTCAACAGGTTTGGTATATATATTTTCAATTCCAAGCTTTTGGTATTTTTCCTTTGCTTCTTTGGTTATATTTTTTGCAAGTATAATAAAATGCGGATTATATTTTATTCCTGAAGATTTTATTTTTTCAATAAATTCAAATCCTTTAATTTTCGACAAATTGTTTTCGGTTACTATTAACATCGGCATTTTTTCTTTGATTATTTTTAATGCTTCTTCCGGTTCTGCCGCTGTTAAAATATCAATATTATTCGTAATACTTTGGAAAAGTTTCGAATACAGAATTCTTTCGTTTTGCAAATTATCCACAAGTAAAATTGAAGGAGACGAAACGGGTATTGTAAATATAAATTCAGTACCCTTACCTATTTCGCTTTTAACAAATATTTCTCCATTATGTTTTGTTATAATTTCTTTGACCAAACTTAAGCCCAAACCTGTTCCTTTTTCGCCTTCGGTACCGAGTGTAGTAAATTTTTTATCTACAAGAAACAACTTCGGAATATCTTTTTCTTCAATTCCAATACCCGTATCTTTTACGATAAATTGAACTTTTTGTTTGTCTTCAATTTTTTTTGCGTAAATATCAATTCTACCGCCTTTGGGCGTAAACTTAATTGCATTTGAAACCAAATTATTAAATACTTGACTTAAAATATTTTCATCGGCAGTAATATAAACGGATTCGTCTATATGGGATTTAAGCGCTATACCTTTTTGCATGGCAACCCCGGAAAGTATTGCTATTGTTTTTCTAACAAGATAGTTTGCATTTACAATTTCAGGAACAATATCGATTCTTCCCGTTTGCAGTCTTGTCCAATCCAATAAACTATTTACCAAATTCAATGTGTTTTTAGATGCTTCCCGTATGTTGGCAACATATTCTTTTATTTCTTCTTTATCCAAAGTATCGTCTGAGGCAATTAATTCCGTAAAACCTAATATCGATGTGAAAGGAGAACGTAAATCATGTGAAATTATCGATATGAATTTATCTTTTGTTCTGTTTTCTTCTTTCAGTTTTTTTAATTCTTCTTTTAATTTTTCAATTTCATTTTCTTTTTCCGTAATGTCGCTCGAAGAACCGAATATCTCCAAAATATTTCCTTCGGAGTTTCTTACAATTTTTATTTTGGTTTCTAACCAAATGGTGTCGCCGTCTTTTTTTATTATTCTATGTAAAATTTCTTTTAAGTCGGATTTATTAGAAGCAAGCAACTCTTTTATATTGTTTTGTACTTTATTTATATCTTCCGGATGTATAATTTTTTTCCAAAAAACCGGATTGGCAATAAATTCCATTTGCGAATAGCCGGTTACTTTTGTTACGCCGGGACTAACAAATTCAATATTCAAATCATTATTTATGTTTTTAGCCGACCATAAAAATTCATTAAGGTTGGTTGTTAAATTTTCCAAATAGTTTATTTCTTTGGGTAAAGCAGATATTTTTTGACCTTTTCGGTTAAAAACCAATATTGTAATATCTTTTGGAGTATTTTTGTCAATTCTTTTTATTTCAATTTCAAATTGTTTTTTATTTTCGCTAACTATATTCATAGTAGCGGAATTTTTTTTTCGCAATAAAATATTTTCCAGCTCTTGAGTTTGATTTGTTTTTACGATTTTTTGTATGTTGTTGTTTACAACGTCCGTTATTTTTTCATATCCGAATAATTCAAGAAATTGATTATTTGCTTTGAGAATTTTATTTTTATGTAAAACCGCTATTGCTTCTATTGATTCCTGCAATAATGTTTCGGTTAATTGAGATTGTATCTCTTTTTCTTTACTGCATTCTTTCAAAAAAACAGTATAATATTTTAAAGATTCTCCTTGGTGTGTAATATTAAAGTTAATACAAACTTCTATAAGTTTACGGGATTTGGCAATTAAAGGTATAATTTCCAAACGGTTACTAACAAGGGTTATCATTTCCGATATTTTATTTTCAATTTTAAATTTGATATCAATTAAATCTGTAAAAGGAATACCGCTGATTTCATCAATATCATAACCTAAAGTTTTTCTGAATTTTTCATTTACGAAAGATATTGTTCCGTATGCATCCAATTGCAAAATCATTTCATCCGATTTCAGAACAGCTTCTTTAAAGAATTTCATTTCTTCATTTTTTGCGTGTTCTATTTTTTGACTGTTTTCATCAATTAAATTGCAATAAAAAATCAAATTGTTTTTATTCGGTAGGAATACAATTTTAATGTTTATCCAAAATGTATTTCCATTTTTTTCTATTAAAATTTTCTCTTCCCATTTTTTATTTAGCAACAAGTCGTTTCTGATTTTTTCAAAATATACTTCATCAATTTGCGGAAAGATTCTGTTTATAAATTTCGAATCGATTTCGGTCTTGGAAATTCCGAAAAATTCTTCTGCCGCTGAAGTCCAAAAAATTATATTACCGTGTAAATTTGTTTTAAAAATACAATCTGCACTTGCTTGCGCCAGTAAAAAATATTCTTTCAGTTCATCTTGGTTATCAAAAACATTAATGTTGTTTTTATTTTCTTTTCCGTTTTCTTTAAGCAAAACTATTATTAAATCGTCCTCTTTATTTTGTGACGGAAAGGGAATAAATACCGAACTTAATGTAACTTTTGTAACCACAGAATAATAGTACAGTTTTAAGAATTGTTTTTTTTGCTCGGATATTGTTTTTGTTATTACCGATTCAATTTCGTTTTTAGATGAATTGTTAAAAATTTCGGTTATGTTTTTATTCTTACCATCAACTAAAAATTCACATTCGGATTTTACCGAGCCGGAAGAATATTTAATATTACCTTCGGCATTTATTATTAGGTAGCAATCGCATAAATTTTTAATAAAACTTTCAAACGCAATGGAATAAGAAAAATAATCTTGTCGGTTTTTTTTATCAATTTGAAAATCTTCCACAATAAGAAATCCGCCTATAATTTCATTTTCGTTTATTATAGGTGTACCTTTTATAACCAAGTTAAGTTTATCTTTGCCGGAAAAATTGTTGTTAATAATTTTTTCAAAACTTTTTCCTTTAGAAATTTTTAAAATATCAACAAACGGTAATTTGGTTCGAAAAAGTGAATCATCTAACATATATTTGTTTTGTAACTCTTTAATATTTTTAGATGAGAACAAAAGTTCTTTAAAGTTTTTGTTTATTTGTTTTATTCTGAATTTGCTATCAAATACTAATACTCCTACAGGAAAAACTTCCAATAAATTTTTCCAATTGTTTGTACCGAAAAAATCTTCTATTTTCTTATTTTTAATCATAAAGAATTTTTAAAAGTAATTTTAAGTAGTATAGCAAATGTAAATAAATTGTTATTGTTACAAAAACATGTGATATAAAGCAATATTTCAAAAAAAATACAAGTTATTTTTTATAATTAAAAAATATATTTAAGTTATCAAAATAAATAGCAGGAAATTTGATGCACAAAAAAGGATTATATATTTTTATTACAAAAAATAAATCTTTTAATGTAGAAAACTACATAATTATTAAACAAGGAGATTTGCAATGGCCTCAATAGATTTAACGCAATACGGCATAACGGATGTAAAAGAAATTTTTCACAATATTTCTTACGAAGAATTATATCAACATGAAATTGATCCGAATCTTGAAGGATATGAAAAAGGACAAGTAACGGAATTAGGAGCAGTAAATGTAATGACAGGTATTTTTACGGGCAGGTCTCCTAAAGATAAATACATTTTATTGGACGATAAAACCAGAGATACCGTGTGGTGGTCGGAACAAGCAAAATCTTCCGATAATAAACCAATTGATAATGAAACGTGGCAACATTTTTACAATCTTGGTGCAAAACAACTTTCCGGCAAAAAACTTTATGTAATGGACGGATATGCCGGAGCAAGCGAAGATACAAGATTAAAAGTAAGATTTATTATGGAAGTTGCTTGGCAAGCTCATTTTATTAAAAACATGTTTATTCGTCCAAGTGAAGAAGAGTTGGAAAACTTTGAGCCGGATTTTGTTGTGCTAAATGCGTCTAAAACGGTAAATCCGGATTGGCAAAATATGAAACGAGCCGACGGTAAACCTTTGAACTCTGAAAATTTTGTTGCATTCAATTTAACCGAAGGTCGTTCTGTTATTGGCGGCACTTGGTACGGTGGCGAAATGAAAAAAGGTATTTTTTCCATAATGAATTATTATTTACCTCTTAAAGGAATTGCCGCTATGCATTGTTCCGCAAACAGAGGTAAAGACGGAGATGTGGCAATATTTTTCGGACTTTCCGGGACAGGTAAAACCACTCTTTCCACCGATCCCAAAAGAGCTTTAATTGGAGACGATGAGCACGGTTGGGACGATGAAGGAATTTTTAACTTTGAAGGTGGTTGTTATGCAAAAGTTATTAATCTTGATAAAGATGCCGAACCCGATATTTACAATGCAATTAAACGCAATGCTTTGTTAGAAAACGTAACTGTTGACGAAAACGGTAAAATAGATTTTAGTGATGATTCGGTTACTAAAAATACTCGTGTTTCTTATCCGATTTATCATATTGAAAATATTGTAAAACCTGTATCTAAAGCCGGACCGGCTAATAAAGTAATTTTCTTAACTGCCGATGCTTTTGGTGTGATGCCTCCTGTTTCCAAATTAACACCCGAACAAACAAAATATCATTTTCTTTCCGGCTTTACAGCAAAGTTAGCCGGTACCGAACGAGGTGTTACATCGCCACAGCCGACTTTTTCCGCGTGTTTCGGTGCTGCATTTTTAACACTTCATCCAACTAAATACGGTGAAGAATTGGTTAAACGCATGGAAGCAAATAATGCTACGGCATACTTGGTAAATACCGGTTGGAACGGAACGGGAAAAAGAATTTCCATAAAAGATACACGAGCAATAATAGATGCAATACTTAACGGTTCAATTGAAAAAGCCGAAACCAAAACCATTCCTTTTTTTAATTTGGAAATTCCTACAGCTTTGGAAAACGTTGATTCCGGAATTTTAGACCCGCGCGATACTTATCAAGATAAGGAAGAATGGAGCGTTAAAGCCAAAGACCTTGCCAAATTATTTATAGAAAACTTTAAACAATATACCGATAACGAAGAAGGTAAAGCTTTGGTTGCCGCCGGTCCTAAATTATAATTTTTTTGCGGGGATAATAAAAATATTATCCCCTTTTTTAATTCATATCATTAAAAATTTCAGTAATAATTTTATCTGTTACTCCTATATTTTGTTTTATGTAATTTTCGGAAATTTTCCCTATATGTTTTCTTTTTGTTTCATTGTTTAACAATTTTTTAACGGTGAAATACATATTGTTTTCGTTTTTTATTTCTATTCCGCAACCTTCTTCTATCAGTTCCATAGCTTCTTTGCTGTTCCGGTATTTGGGTCCGAATAAAACAGGTATTCCGTAAACTGCAGGTTCCAATACATTATGAATTTTTTGTTTGAAACTTCCCCCTACAAATGCAATATGTGCATAATAATATAATGTAGATAAAATTCCTACGGAATCAATCAAAATTATCTTTTCGTTATTATAGTTTGATATGTTGCTAAATCTTATTGTTTGATTATGAAATCGATGTTCCAATTCTCTAATTTTTTCTTCCTTCGGTTCGTGTGGAGCAAATATAATCAGAATTTCCGGAATTTCAATTAATATTTTTTTTAACGGTGGAATAATTATTTTTTCGTCTTCACTCCACGTACTTCCTAAAACAATTATTTTTTTGTTATATGTTATATTGTGTGAAAGCAAATTTTTTTCTTTTGCTTTTTTACTTTTACTATAAACTCTGTCAAATCTGGTATCGCCTATCGTAATAATTTTATTTTTTTCCATATTGAAATCCATAAACGATTTTCTGTCGTCTTCGGAAATAGTTAATATTTTTGTAAAATTACTGAAAAGTGAAATATGAAATTGCTTTATAAAAAATAATTTTCTTGTGCTTTGTTTATCCATTTTAGCATCAATTATATAAACGGGGATCTTTTGTTTTTTTAATTCCCAAATCATATTAGGCCAATAATCATATTGCATAAAAATCATTTTATCCGGTTGAATTAACTTAATAAATTTTTGCGAGTTCTTAACGGTATCCAAAGGGATGTAAGTTATTACATCTGCATAAGGATAATTTACGGAATTGTTATAACCAGAAGGTGAAAAGAAAGAAACAACAATATTAGCTTTTAAATTGTGTTTTAGTTTTTCAATTATAGGTTTTGCCTGTTCAAATTCTCCCAGCGAAGATGAATGGAACCAGACAGTGGTTTTTGTTCCATCAATTTTTTTTATTTGATTTTTCAGATTATCAAATAAATTCTTTCTACCTTTTATTCCGTCTTTTATTTTTGAATTAAAAAATCCCCATAAATAAAATATTAAGGTTAACAAGGGCAGTATAATTAAGTTATAGAAAAAATACCAAAATGATTTCATATCGTTTTAAGAAAATTTAATGTTTTATTAAATACAAATTCGGGGGTTAAAGTTTTCATACAATCAAAATGTTTTTTTGGACATTCGTTCAGACCAATGTGTGTACACGGTCGGCACCTCAACAAACTATTTTCTATAACCAAACTTTTACTTTTGTATGGTGCAAAACCAAATTCTTTAACGGTTGAACCGAATAATGCAACTACAGGAACTTTATTTGCAACCGCCGTATGCATTAAACCCGAATCGTTACAAATAACGGTTTTACATAGTTTCATATTTACAGATGTTTCAAAAAGTTTATTATCGTTCGATGCATCAATTGCAGAAAATATTTTACCTGAAATTCTACTGCAAATTTGTCTATCGCTTTTACCTCCGAATAAAATTATCCGATATCCTTTTTCGGAAAACATATTTCCTAATTTTATAAAATATTCTTCGGGCCACATTTTGGTTTTATGAACGGAACCGGGGCAAAAGCCAATAGTATCGGGCTTTTCCGTAATTGTAGGTTTTATATTTTCGGGTATAAATAATTCCAAGCCCTCGTTATCCAATCTAAAACCCGGAATTGAATTTGCATACCGTACCGGTGTTGGAATTATATTTTGTAAACGGTTGATTTTAAAATTAACCAACAAAAATTTATTTATATTTTCTTTTTTATATCCGAATATTTTAGGGGAAATTCCTTTTACAAATTTTCTGCTTCTAAAATTATTTTGTAAATTAATTACAATATCATATTTATTTTCAATCAATTTATTTTTTATCCGTTTTAATTCGTTAAAATTTTTTATAGCAAATACTTTACGAATATAAGGATTATTGGAAACAACATCTTTGAATTGCTCTTTTATAATAAAATCAATTTCAAAATTGTTATTTAATTTTTTTAACGAACGTATTAAAGGAGTTGTTAATAAAACATCGCCCAAAGAACTAAATCTTACAAGTAATATTTTTTGTTCTTTCAAAAATTTCATTTTACAAATATTTAAAAAATTACAACTTAATTTAACTACTAAACTTTTATTGAGTTAGTATTTTTTTATATTTATTTTTTGTTATGTAAATGAAATAAATATAGGAACCAAACATGACAACAAAAGCACCTGCATCCGTCAAATTATTTCCGGAAGAATCAATTGAAAAAAAAGTTTATTCCATAGTTGAAAAATTCAAGGAAAACATTCCGGTTCCCAACGAAAGAAACCGCTTGGCTTTTTCGTTACTAAGTTATGTAAAAAATATTGGCGATGAACCCTTTACTATTGTTAAAAGCAATAAACTTACAATAAAAAATATTACAAACGAAGAACTTGCCGATAAATTAAAAGCGGATTTGGATCGTATTAAACTTTGAATATTTATACTTAAAATTATTTATGAATAAACTTGAAGTTCACAAGGAAATTTATACTTACCAAATTGATGCTGCCGGACATGTTAGCAATATTGTTTATATTCAATGGATGGAAGAATGTCGGTTAAAGCTTTTGGAAAAAATAGGTATGCCGGCTCACAAAGTTATTAAAAGCGGTGTTATTCCGGTTTTGGTAGAAACAAAAATAAGATATAAAAAAGCTTTGTATCTTGGTGAAAATGTTAAAATAGAAGTTTGGATTTCCGAACTCAAAAATGTTTCTGCAGTAATAGAATTCAGATTTTATAATTCAAAAAACGAATTGGCGGCAATTGCTTCTCAAGTAGGATTGTTTGTTGATAGCAAAACAATTAAACCGCACAGATTAAATGAAAACGAAAAAGAAGCTTTTCTGAAATTTCTAATTTGATAGATAAACGTTAAATTCAAAAATTGGAAATATAAAATTCAAATACATTTAAACGTAAGCTTTTTTAAGTTTTTCTTTACCCAAAATTTTTACAATTGAAAATTCTTCTTCCCAAACCGTTTCTTTGTCTCCCGAATACTGATCTTCCGCACTGTCTTTTT
>JALSTL010000158.1 GCA_026983755.1 Melioribacteraceae bacterium
TGTCCGTTACTTCCCGGAGATTTAATTGTTCCTATATATTCAAGGGAATCCGTAATAGTTTTACCTCCTATATCAAATGTAAGTGTATCGGCTTTATACGGAGGAATTGTAACATGTTTTGAAGGCAAATTAGGTAGTTCCGCAATTACACTGCCAGAAACCGCATTTACTATTTTTATACCCCTTAAAACAATATCAACTGGCAAATCATTCAAAACAAAAATTGAAAGGCTTCCTTTTTCCAATTTAAGATATTTAATTGTATTTAATCCGCCGAAAGGAATAATAACATCACCTTCTTGTTCCGGAAAAACTTGTTTGGTACCTGGTGTAATTTGAGGGGCCCATGTTGTTACATTAATGTCAGCTGCCGATGGAACGGGAACAGGTATTTTTATTGAACCGAGTTTTTGCGAAAATGAAGCATTAAAGGCCGGTATTTTTAATTTGTTTTCAACTTTTATTGTTGTAAATTTTGTTGTATCGCTAAAATATAATAATCCCAAATTTGCAGGGTCTTTGTACCATTTAAGCACCGAACTGTCTTTTTTTACCACATCCATTAAAGAAATTTTTTTTGTGGTAACTGGTAGGTTAATTTTAACATCCCAACTTGGAGCAACAAATTTATCGGGTTTATCAAAGCAACCGTTAAGCATCAAACCGAAGATTACGATTATCAGCAAAGAAAATTTTTTTATTTGGGGCAACATACTTTTCCTTTGCATTTATATTGTTTAATATTATTTTATTTAAATCTATATATTTTATTTTAAAAGAATCATTTTACGTGTTTGTATTAAATTATTACTTCGTAAAGTGTATATATATATACCGCTTGTTAAATCCGATGCATCGAAAGAAACTTCGTAAATTCCGGCTTTTTGTTTTTTGTTTACAAGCGTTCTAACTTTTTCACCAAGAATGTTATAAACAACAAGTTTTACCTCTCTAGTTTCTCCTCTTTCGTTTGAGGATAGTTTATATCTAATGGTTGTTGTCGGATTAAAAGGATTCGGATAATTCTGTTCCAAATTAAATTTATCCGGCAGACCAGGAATTTTTTCGATACTTGTCTGGTAGTCAAATCTTCTTTTATGAATTCTACCTCTTCCACCGCCAACTTTTGATAGGTGTATGGCTTTAAAGATAATTGAATCGGGGGTGTCGGTTACTTCAATTCCGTTTCCGTTCCAATCATTCGTTTTAGTTCCGTTGCTATCCCAATCTTCATATTGCATATATGCAAAAGAAAGAGAATCGTTTCTTGATATTCCGATACTATCTAAAAAATTTAAAAAATATTCAGTTTTTGGTAATGATAATCTTGCATACTTTCCTTTGTTAAAATAATAACTGCTATCAACCGGAAAATAGCTACTATCCGGTAGTTGTGATAAATCTAAATCGTCAGGGTCTTTAACGGAATCGGGTAATTCCGTAATTCTTATTTCGAAGTATGCAAATAACGTATCACCGTCTTCACCTTGCGGTTTATATTTCCCCGTGTCCGGATCCAAATTTCTAATGAAAAGTTCCAATAATAAGTTACTGTTTATAGCTCCGTAATCAATTGAAAAATATCCACCGACTAATGCATTATATAAATTTTGAAACATACTGAAATCCGCAGGATATGAATCCGGCAATACTGATGGCGGAATTCTAAATCCTTTTCCCTCTTTAAATATCCCGCTGCTTATTTTTTCTTTTGCGGTATAGTAACTACTGAGTTTTTTTTCCATATAAATTCGGTAAAAAACCGTATTACTATCTTGTGCAAAATTTTTGGAGTAACTTCCTAAGATTAAAAAGATTAAAACTGAAATTAGTCCTCTAAAACGCATTAATTCCTCTAATATGTGATTTATGTCAACATTTAATTAAATGGACATATCTCAATTGTCAAGTATTGAAATAAAATTTTATATTCTACAAAAATAATCGAATTTTTTAGATATTTGTTTAAACGGTTTGTTTAGTAAGAGTAGCGAAAATCATTTTTTCTTTTGATTTATTTACACCTTTAACAAAATACATATCTATATTTCCTTTACCCTTGGCTTTTATTTTGCCACGATATTCACAATCAAAATAATCTCTAACCAACATATATGTGTAGCCGGAAATATTTATTTCGTCGGGTTGTCCGGAGCTTTCCATTCTGCTGGCAATATTAACGGTATCGCCCCAAATATCGTAAGTAAATTTTTTGTTGCCAACAACACCGGCAATTACGCTGCCAGAATGAATACCTAATCTCATTTCCCATTTTATAGCGGAAGTTTTGTTTCTATTTTTAATAATTTTTTGAAATTCCAATGCGGCGTAAACGGTTTTAATTGCATGGTCTTTTACTTCGTTAGGTATTCCACATGCCGCCATGTATGAATCCCCAATGGTTTTCAATTTTTCCAAGCCGTATTTATCAACAATATTATCAAACTTATTGAAAATATCATTTAGCTCGGCTACTAATTCTTCGGCCGGTAATACTGCAGTTGTATAAGTAAAAGCTTTGAAATCCGTAAACATTATTGAGATGTTTTTAAATTCTCTCGGTTTAACTTTTCCGTTCAATTTCAATTCTTCTACCAAACTTGCAGGTAAAATATTGTGTAAAAGTTCATCGGATTTGTTTTTTTCTTTTTCCAATTCCAATGTTCTTTGACGAACCATTTCGCGTAATGCAATATTACGTTTTTTTACTTGTTGTGTTTTGTAATAATAAATGGAATATATAAACAATAAACTAAATAAAACTATAAGAGTTAGAAACCACCATGTTGAATAAAAAGGAGGTTCAATGGTAAAAGTACCAAGTACTTTTGCAGCGCCAATTACACCGTCGCTGTTTTGAGCTTTAACTAAAAATTTGTAATTGCCCGGAGGTAATGCTCTGTATGTAACAAAGTTTTTGTTTGTTTTAGACCATCTTTTTTCAATACCTTCCAATTTGAATTGATATATTGTTTTTTCAGGATTTGAAAATGAAATATTGTAAAATTCAAATGAAATATTATTATGGTCATTATCAAGTTTTTGATTGTTAATTTGAGGAAAAGTTTTTTCATTTTCGCCATCCGATATTTTAACCTCGGTTAAAAATACAGTCGGCTTTTCACGTTTGGATTTCCTTTTCGGATTAATTTTTACTACACCTTCTTGTGTTCCGAACCATAAGTTTCCATGTTTGTCTTTAAAAAATGCTCCTTGGTTTAATTCTTTTTGTGGTAGTCCTTCGGGTTTGCTTATGTAGTTAAATTTTATTTTGTTATGTTTTTGGTATAGATTGTTATCCAGTATTGATAAACCGTTAACAGTTCCCACATAAAGTTTGTTGTTATCTTCCAAAATAAAATAGCATATATTCGAAGACAAACCTTCCTTTTCCGTTATTACGGAATATTTTTTTCCGTCGTACTTACAAATACCTCCCCCCTCGGTAGCAAACCAAATATTGTTATATTTATCTTTGGAAATATCGAATACGCTGTTTACGGGTAATCCGTTGGACGTATCTAGCGAAGTAAATCTTTTTCCGTTAAATATTTTTACACCAACTTTATCGGTTGCGAACCAAAAAACTCCTTTGTTATCTTCAAAAACATCATTAACCCATGTATCTTCAAAACCTTGTTCTTTTCCGAAATTAACAATTACTTTGTTATTCAACGTATCGAATTTGGAAACGCCTCCGCTGGCACAAAACCAAAAATATCCTAATTTATCTTCATATATTTTTAAAATTTCGTTACTTATTAAACCGTTTTGATTAGTTAAGTTAAGAATTTTGTTTCCGGAATGAACGGTTATTCCTGCAAACGTTCCGAACCATTTTCTGTTTTGTGAATCTACCAGTATTGAACTTACACTGTTACTGATTAATTTTTTACCTCTTTGTAGTTTGGTAAATTTATTATTTTCAAATATGGAAATACCTTGTCCGTAATGCCCGAAATACATCTTTCCGTTGTTATCTTCTGCAATGGCAAACACATCGTTATTTGCTAAACCGTTTTTATGATTGTAAATCTCAAACCAATCCGCCGGAAGCCTGCTTACACCTCCGGCAAATGTACCAAACCATAGGTCTCCTCTTCTATCAAGCAAAACGGATCTGAAACTTTTGCTAACCGTACCCAGTTCTTTAAATACATTTTTACCATCGTAACGATATATTCCTTTGCTATAAAGCCCGAACCAAATATTACCGTAAATATCTTCTTGAATAATACTCACTTCTCTATCGGGAAATCCTTGTTCTTTTGTAAAATTTATAAAATTTTTACCGTCGAAAGTTGAAAGACCTCGGTCACTACCAATCCATAACAAGCCGGTGTTATCTTCGAATATAGTTAATATATCTTCGCTTTGGAGCCCTTCTTGTTTTGAAAAAGAAGTAAATGTAGTTCCGTCATATTTTATAATTCCTTTATCGGAACTTGCAAACCATATATTACCGCGTTTGTCTTTTATTACCGTGGAAAGTTTGTTAGTTGGAAAATTTTTTAGTCTCTTATTATAAACCGAAATTTTTTTACCTTCGAACATACAAGCTCCGCCGTTTCGCGTAGCTATCCAAATACGTCCGTAATTATCTTCCGTTATTGAATATATATAATCGTCCGGTAAACCGTCTTTAAGTGTATAGTTAACTATTTCATTTTCAAAAATTATAGAAAGCCCGTTTGTTGTACCAACCCAAACACTACCATGACTATCTATAAATAAAGATCGTACCGTACTTCCAACAAGTCCGTTACTCATATCAAACTTAACAAAATTAGTTCCGTCAAATTTGGCTACACCAGCTTCGGTACCGAACCAAATAAAACCGGTGGAATCTTGTACTATTGCATAAACGGAATTTTGAGGTAAACCGTCGTCGGTAGAATAATTATGAAAATTAAGAGTCTGCGAATATGTATAACTCTGAAATAGAATTAGAGCAAGCAGCGGAATAATAATATTTTTCAATCCTTTTAACAAAATTTCTCTTCTTCTATTTTAAGTAATATTGATTTATTAAAACCGCATTTTAGATTAAATTTGGTGAAAGGGAAAAAAATTAATTAATCTTTTCATCATTATTTAAATTGGTAAAACCAAATTGCGGTGCAGTTTGCCCTTCAATATTTATTACGCCAAATCTTTTTTCGAATTTTTCGATATTATCTTGCAAAGCTTTTAACAACATTTTTGCATGTTGCGGTGTAGTTATAATTCTGGCGTGTACCTTGGCTTTAGGTGCACCGGGAACAACACGCGTAAAATCTATAATAAACTCTGCAGGAGAATGAGTAATTATTGCTAAATTCGAATAAATACCTTCAGCTTCTTTTTCTCCAAGTTCAATGTTTATTTGTTGCGATCTATTTTCTTTATTTTTATCCATTGTAAGTTCCTAATTAAATGAAAAGCCCATAGTTTGTCAAGAAGACTAATTATGGGCTTTGTTTGTTAAAAAATTACAGTTAATTATTTTCTGTATTTATCCGCATTATCGAATGCTTGTTTGGATTTTTCCGTCATACCCAAATTTGCATAAACTTTGCCTAGTAAATCCCAAATTGCACTTTCTTCTTTTTTGATTGTTAAATATTTTTCCAACAAAGGAAGTGCCAATTTATATTTTTCTTGATATGCATTAGATTCGGGATCGGCTTCTCTTATACCTGCTCCCCATTTTACATAAGTTACGGCTAAATTATATATTGCATTTTCATAATTCGGATCAAGTTCTATTGCTTTTGTCAATTGTTCGGCAGCTGCAGCATATTCTTTTGCATTGAGCAACAACGAACCATAATTATATCGGTAAAATTTATTATCCGGTTCTTTTTCAACACCGGCCTTAAATGCTTCTTTTGCAACATCCAATTTACCGGCAGCAATATAGGAGTTTGATAATAATAATAAAATATCTCCGTTATTCGGATATAGTTTTCTTCCTTCTTCTAACACTTTAATAGCTTTGTTATAAGCTTTTATTGATTCATCCTTTTTTCCGTCGGCATCTAATTTAACACCTTTTCGTACATAAATATTACCAAGCTGTACATAAGAATCTGCTGACTTGGTAAGTTTAAGAACTTTATTTAGCGGAGCAATAGCGGAATCCTGTTCATCTATATTTAAATAAGCAAAAGCTAAATTTTTATAAGAAGCAACAGAATCCGGTTCGCACATTATAGCATTTTTAAATGTTTCAATAGCTTTTTCGAATGCGGTTTTTGAACTATCCGTTCCGGCATACTTGGCACCTCTGTTAAAAAATTGAACACCTTTATTGAAACTATTTGCCCAATGATATTTTTTGGACTGGTTGATTTTATCTGAAAATTTACCGCTGATTGATGTTGACTTTGCAAAATTTTTCAACATACCTTTAATATCGCCTTTTTCACCCAAAACATATCCCAATAAATAATAGCCTTCGTCACTTTTAGGGTTTTTTGCAACTTCTTTTTTTAATGATTCCAAAGCTTTATCGAAATTCTTTTGTTGGATATAAAGCTTTGCACTTGTAATTTCGGTTGATGAACATTGAAAAGCGGAAAATCCCGCTATCATTGATAGAATCAACAGAATGTTAAACATTTTTCTCATTGGAACCTCGCATTTTTTTTAATTGAAATTATGTTTTATTTAATAATTGATTACAACAAACTTTAAATAAATTTTACATTTGAAATTTATGTTTTAAAATACATAAAAACAACCGAAAGAAAATCAATTGCTTTACTGCATTGCTTTTACAATCTAAAAAGAATATTTTTGATTATAAAAAACAAGGAATAATATGGAAACAGAAAATATTATCAGAGAAGCTCCGAAAGTAATGTTACACGATCATTTGGACGGAGGATTAAGACCAAAAACAATTATTGAATTAGCCGAAGAACAACATTACACCAAGTTGCCAACATCGAACGAAAAAGAATTAGCCGAATGGTTTTTCAGAGGTGCTAATAAAGGCAACCTTGTAGAATACTTACAAGGTTTTGAACACACATGCGGCTTAATGCAAACAAAAGAAGCTTTGGAAAGAGTTGCCTATGAAATGATGGAAGATATGAAAAACGATAGTGTTGTTTACATCGAAACACGTTTTGCACCAATCCTTCATCTGGAAAAAGGCTTACATTACGATGATGTTGTTAATGCCGTACTAACCGGTTTGGAACGTGGCAAAAAAGATTTTGGAGTTGGATACGGACTTATTCTCTGCGGCATGAGAAATATGAAGCGTTCCCTTGAAATTGCCGAGCTTGCCGTTAATTATAGAAACAAAGGTGTTGTTGGTTTTGATCTTGCCGGTGAAGAAGGAGGTTACCCTCCCAAAGACCATTTGGATGCTTTCCATTTTATTCAAAGACAAAACTTTAACATTACTATTCATGCAGGTGAAGCATTCGGGAAAGAATCCATTTGGCAAGCCATTCAATATTGCGGTGCACATAGAATAGGACATGCAACCAGACTTTTGGAAGATGTTGTTCTCGAACCAAACGGAGAAGTTGCTTCGCTTGGTGAATTAGCTCAATACGTTCTAGATAAAAGGTTGCCGCTGGAAATTTGTCTTTTGAGTAATGTTCATACAGGTGCTATTGATAAATTGGAAAATCATCCTTTTAACATTTTTTATAAAAAGAAGTTTAGAGTTTTTTTAAATACAGATGACAGACTTATGAGTAATACCACACTTACAAAAGAATACTTAACCGCAATAGATAAATTCGGAATAACATTTGATGATGTTGAAAGACTAAATATAAACGCAATGAAATCCGCTTTCATTCCTTATGATGAAAGAATAAAATACATTTATAAAATAATTAAACCCGGATATAAAAAAATTAGAGAAAAACTTTTATCATTAAAGGTATAATAATTATGAAAAGAAAACTATTTAAAAGCTACGAATTTGAATTTGACGTTAATCAAAAAAAAGTGTTAGCAACTTTTGTTAAGCAATCCCTAAAACAAATGGAAACAGATACAAGACTTGTACGCGAAGTAAAAGTTTTTAATTCCATAGCAGATAAATTAAGTTCTTCAACTGAAAAAATAAAATTTACAAAAGACGAAAAAACGAAACTGACTTTTCAATTAAAAGAAAATGTTAAACACCTTAAAAAGAAAATGGATGACGCTTGGTTTTTAACAAAATGGTTCTATAAAAACATGTACACACAATACAATAAAATATTAAAAATTTTGGAAGATTAATTATGGAAACCAAAACAAATATTTCCGCACCAACCGGCACACAACTAACATGCAAAGGCTGGCTTCAAGAAGCTGCAATGAGAATGCTGATGAACAACTTAAATCCGGAAGTTGCAGAAAATCCGGACGAACTTATTGTTTACGGAGGCTCCGGTAAAGCCGCAAGAAATTGGGACGCTTATCATGCAATTATTAAAACATTGCAGGAACTTGAGAACGACGAAACCATGTTGGTTCAATCCGGTAAACCCGTGGGAGTTTTTAAAACTCACACAGATGCTCCGCGTGTTATTATTTCCAACTCCATGCTCGTTCCCGATTGGGCAAATTGGGATGAATTCAGAAGACTTGAAA
>JALSTL010000159.1 GCA_026983755.1 Melioribacteraceae bacterium
CGGCTTTATGGTATTCAGGATTGAACTTACCCGTTACCATGTAAGGAGCTAAACATCCGTAAGTTGCTCCCACTTTATGCGCTCCGGTAGGAAAAAATTTTCCGACCAATCCGATTACGCGTGCTTTTATTCCCGTTATTTCTTTGGGGATTTCCAGATAATTTATATCTCCTATTTCTCCGTTAACAGGATTGTTACACCAATTTATTCTAAATAAATTAAGCGGATGTGTTGCTTGAATATCTATGTTATGTAACTTTTTTTTAATTTTATCCGGTATTGTTTCAGGATGTTTTAGTTGGTTAAATGTAGGTAAAATTATTTTTTGTGCTTTGCATCTTTCAATTGTTTTGTTTAGGTAGTCTTGGTTTTCAATATTCCATTTCCACATATTCCCCTCATTAATATTTATCAAAATATAAACTTTAAATATACATTTTTTTTGTAATGAATTCATATTCCAGAGAATAATCTTTACTTATCTAATACGATAGTACTATATCCTTAAAAATTTATTTTATAGTTGTATTATTAACAATATCTTCATATATTTTAATCGGATTATTTATTCTTATTATAATATTAACGATTTAATATGGTATAATTAAAGAATTTCCCAATTTATATAAGGAGGATGTTTATGCTCTCAAAATCACAAGCAAAATTATTTTTCCTTGGTGGAACGGTTTTCTTCCTATTGATATTTTTAGGACTAACTGTGGATACCTTGGTTAACGGAATTCCAAAACAAACTCACGCAGATCAAATTACAGATCAAGTACGATTAGGTCGTGAACTTTGGGATTCAAATAATTGTATGGGATGTCATACAATTATGGGTGAAGGAGCTTATTATGCCCCTGAACTAACAAAAGTTTATGAACGAAGAGGTCCCGACTATATTAAAACCGCATTAAATTTCCCCGGAGGTTGGGCACCACACGGACGCAAAATGGTTCAATACAATTTTACTGAAAAAGAAAAAGATGCAATAGTTGCCTTTTTCAAATGGGTTGGAAATGTTGACCTAAATGGTTTTCCGCCAAAACCTTCTATTAACTTACAACAAAATTAGGGTGAAATTATGAAATTTAAATCACAAAAAATTGCTTACTATTTCTTTGCCCTAAGTATGATTCTTGTTTTACTGCAAATTACTTACGGCTTTATAATGGCCTTTGCCCACATGGGATATGATGGTCTTCATAGTTTAATTCCTTTTAACGCCGCAACTGCAACTCATAAAAATTTATTAGTGGTTTGGTTAATATCCGGTTTTATGGGAGCAGCATATTTTATTATTCCCGATGAATCTGATAACGAATTATTTTCAGTTCCTCTGGCACTAATTCAATTTTGGAGTTTTGCAATTGTTGGAGTTATTGCCGTTGCCGGTTTTCACATGGGCTGGTTTGAAGGTAGAAAATTTTTGGAAATTCCCCGCCCTCTTGATTGGCTTGTTGCAATTAATGTAATTGTATTTTTAGCAAATATAGTTCTAACACTTTATAAAGGAAAGAAACGCACAACTACATCTATGGTTTTAACTGCCGGACTCATTTTTGTTGCTTTACTTTACTTACCCGGAATGATCTGGTTTGATAACCATTCCGTAGATTCTTTCTTCCGCTGGTGGGTTGTTCATCTTTGGGTAGAAGGCGTTTGGGAACTTGTTATGGGCGGTATTCTTGCTTATCTATTAATAAAGCTTACCGGTGTTGATAGAGAAGTTATTGAAAAATGGTTATATGTAATTGTAGGTTTAACTTTTCTTTCAGGTATTTTAGGAACCGGTCATCACTATTATTATACCGGCGTTCCT
>JALSTL010000160.1 GCA_026983755.1 Melioribacteraceae bacterium
TAATTTTTTTTTTTTGAATATAACGCAATACGGCTGTTTTCAAACCGCTAAATGACATGTCATACTTATTTTTACATTTTGCTATTGGAAATTGAATACTATTTTCATCACCTTGCTCGGCATACTTTTGAATTAAAGGACCTCCGGGATAACCGAGGCCAATCATTTTTGAAACTTTATCGAATGCTTCGCCAATAGCATCATCTATAGTTGACCCGAGTTTAATAATTTCGAAACTGCTTTTAACCAAAAGCAAAAGCGTGTGGCCACCCGATACAACTGTACAAATAAACGGAAATTCCGGCTTGTTTTCCATTAAAAATCCGGAAAAAATATGACCTTCAATATGATTTACAGAAATAAACGGTTTATTTAAAGCAAGTGCCAAACTTTTACCAAATGTTAAACCGACCAATAATGCTCCAATTAAGCCTGGGCCAGCAGTTGCGGAAATAACATCTAGTTCATCTGCCGAAATTTCACTTTGCTGCAATGCTTTTTTAATTAAAGGAATTATTTGTTGTAAATGTGCGCGACTTGAAAGTTCCGGTACAACACCACCGAATTGTTTGTGAAATAATTGGGATGATATTAAATTTGCTTTTACTTCTCCATCGGTTAAAATTGCTACCGAAGTTTCGTCGCAAGAACTTTCTATTCCAAGTATGTTCATAATATGTTTTTGAATAACTGTTAAAACTGATTAAATTAAACTAAGAACGAACAAAATATTTTTGCACAGACAATTAACTTAATTACTTTAAATAATAACATTGCCGGAAGGAATATTTATTTAAGAGAATTTAAAAATACTTTTTGTTATATGCATTGCTATTTGCGGGTTTTCTTGCATTCTCCTTATGGAATAAGCATGCCAGTGTTGACCGTATGGAACATAAATTCTAATCTTATGTCCGTCTTTATTTATTTTATCTCTTAGTTTTTCCTTTACTCCGTATAACATTTGGAATTCATATAGGTCTTTTTTTATATTCATTTTTTCTATAAGTTTATATGCATTTGTAATAAGATAATCATCATGCGTGGCAACGGCTACATAACTTTTGTTCTTAAGCATTTTTTCCAATAACATCAAATAATTCTGACGTATTTTTTGTTTTTCTTTATAAGCAATTTCTTCGGGCTCTACATAAATGCCTTTACATAATCTGTAATTGGATTTTGTTTTGTTAAGTTCATCCACATCATCGGAAGTTCGTTTAAGATATGCTTGTAAAACAATTCCTACATTATTAAATTCGGTTTGCAATTTTTTAAATGCTTCAATTGTTAAAGTTGTATAACGAGAATCTTCCATATCCATGCGAATAAAATTATTGTATTGTTTGGCTTTGTTCAAAAGTTCTTTCATTTGAGTTAAAAAAAACTCCTTGTCTATACTCAAACCCAAAGATGTTGGTTTAACCGATAAATTTGCATTTAACTTTTCTTGTTTAATTATTTCCAAAACCCTCAAACACTCATTTTTTTCATAAACTGCTTCTTCTTTGTTTCTAATGGCTTCACCAAGCACATCAATTGTTACAGCTATTCCCATTGAATTTAATTTTTTTGTAACCGAAACAGCATCGGTTAAATTTGGACCTGCAATGTATTTTTTTGCAAAAATATATACAATAGATTCGGGTAGCAGTTTTACGAATGATACAATAATTTTATTCAACATTGCAATTACGTTTTAATGAATGAAATATTTATAAAATGTATAAACAAACATAATTGAAGTATTAGAAGTAGTCAAGAAAAGAGTTTTAATAATATGAAATGTTAACGGGAAATTTTTTTTATTACTGAA
>JALSTL010000161.1 GCA_026983755.1 Melioribacteraceae bacterium
TTTTTGAATAAAATCTACCAACTTTGTTATTTTTAAAAACATTGTTACCTATAGATTCTATTGAATATTTTAAGGGATTAAATGTAAATTCAACATTATCAATTATCTTAAATGGTTCCCTTAATTGAATATTATAACTTCGTTCTTTTGAAGAGTATTTACCAAGCTCGGATTTTAGCTCGAATATATGAGGTTTAAATACTAGCATTTTTCCTGTTTGTGTTCCTAAATGATTACTATTAAAATCGAAATAGATATTAAATGTATCTTGAATATTTGTTAAATCATCAAAATGAATATTTTGTAATTCCAAATTAGGAGCATTAGTTTTAACGTACTTTTCTATTACATTATCAATTTTACTTTGACTTTCATTTTTTAGTAAAGATCTTATACTTAAGTTATAATTTCCGTAAAAAGTTAAAGTAGCATTACCTGTTATACTATTATCATCTTTATAATTAACTGAAATTTTTCTAACTAGTTTATTATCACTTGAACTACTGTTTGGTACTTTTTTAAAAAAACTTTTTCCGTTATTCTTAATTACCAAAGCCGTCATTCCTTCAATGGCTGAACTAACTTCTCCAAGAGGACAACTATTACCGGTAGCATCCAACCAATATTCTTTACCGTTTTTATCAACTACATAGGTTATCATGTGATTAAAATCCAAACCGGTTAACGTTTTCAAAATGTCTCCTCTATTAGCTGTATTTATTAGAGCCGGATATGCTTTAATTCCCATTAAATGAAGCAGAACAACATTTAGCACGGTCATATCTTTACAATCACCATATTTATTTTTTACAATTTCTTCCGGTAAATTTGGAACGTAACCACTTTCACCAACATTTACGGCAACATATCTATAGTTCTCTTGAACATAATAAAATATTTTTTTTATTATTTCTCTTTCGTTTTTTTCGTTACCAATAATTGAATGCAATAATTTATTGAAATATTCTTTATTACTGATTTTGAACTTATCTTTAATTTTTTTCCAATAAAGATATGAAAGGTCGTTCCAATTTTTCCATCTTAAAGCAACTCTTATATGCTGGGCAATATCTCTGTATGGCGGTTTGTTTACTTCATCTTTAATTGCTTTAATATTTTTAACTTCCCAATAATAGATTTTACTAGCATCTTTTCTCGATTCTTGAGTTAGTATATTTTTATAACGTAGAGGTTTTCCTACATGAATGTTTTGTTCAACGAAATTCCAATTATAACCATATCTAAAAAATATATTAGGAAGTTCTAACGAATACTTACTGTACAATTTAGGAACGGATGTTTGAATTGCCCATAAATCTCCGCTTAAAAAAGCTCTTTGGTTATTTACGGTATAGCTATATTCAACAATTGAATTGGGTATAACACCCTTAAAAGTAAATTTTACGGATCTTTCATCTGTAAAATAATCCGTATTATTATTTGTATTGGTCGGAAATAAATTTTCTTCGTTTAATTCAATTATATCACCATTCGGTTTTATGGTTCTTGCTGAAAAATCAATAAGGCTTACATCAGGATCAAGATAAATTTTTCTTGTTAAAAAGTTTTTCGCACGTTCGTCAAAATATAAAACCGCCGTGTGATATGTTGTTTGAACATTAACTTCCCATTCCGAATCAAGATAAAGTTTTACATACTTATTTTCATATAGAACAACAGCACCATAATTAGGATATTCTTTGGATGTTGGTAATTTTTCTCTACCGGAAAACTTTACCATTTCGGTTGGAGTTAATGATAAAGCACCTCCGCAATTAATAACTAAAAAACTAACAAAC
>JALSTL010000162.1 GCA_026983755.1 Melioribacteraceae bacterium
TTAAAACCAGAAAAAACTTAGAGTTCGGACCGCCGGAGCTTGCAATAACTAAGAACAAACAATATCAAGTGCGTAAAATTGCCGAAGCGTATATCATAGAAAAAAACATCACCGATACGGATGTTCGTATTGATGTTGTTGCAATTTTAATGCAAAAAAATCTTCCGCCTAAAATAACACACATAGAAAACGCATTTTAACTAAAATCTTAGTAATTTTCATTCATAATATTCTGAATATAATACTATTAAGATGAATGTACCTCCTATTATAAATAAAAGAAAACTTACAAGCTCGGAAAGAATTTACAATTTCTTTGCTACCGTAACAGGTTTGTCTATTTTTAGTTGGGAAATATTTAAACAGGCATTTGTTCCGCCTCTTGAAATTAAAGAAATAAAAAAGCATATGAACGAGTTGGGCGTAAAAACTTTCCCAATTGTAAGTTTAACCGGATTTTTAATTGGTCTTGTTCTTGTAATGCAAAGCGAACCGGTATTTATCCGTTTTGGTGCATCGGATTTTTTGCCGGGTGCTTCCGCTCTTTCTATTGTTAGAGAACTTGCTCCTATTATTACCGCATTAATTTTTGCCGGAAGAGTTAGTTCCGGTATCGGAGCGGAACTAGGTTCAATGAGAGTAACCGAACAAATTGATGCGATGGAAGTTTCTGCAATAAATCCTTTTAAGTATTTGGTAGTAACCCGCGTAATTGCTACAACAATGATACTTCCTATTCTTACAATTTATGTTATATTTTTAGCAATTATAGGTGGTTACATTGCTTTACTTATTTCTCAAGGAATGAATATAGTTTATTATAAAAATGCCGTTCTGAAAAGTTTGGAGTTCGGAGATTTAATACCGAGTATAGCCAAAACTTTTGTGTTCGGTTATATAGTCGGGATTGTAGGTTCGTATAAAGGTTATATAGCTGATGGCGGAACCGAAGGTGTTGGTAAAGCTTCCACAACGGCGGTTGTACTTGCGTCATTAATAATTTTATTATTTGATACTGTTTTAGTAAAAATTTCTTTATTAATATGGCCGATGTAAGTATTGTAGAAATAGAAAATTTAAGCAAGGCATTCGGTGATAATATTATTCTCGATAATATTTCCCTTAATGTAAAAACCGGAGAAAATCTTGTAGTCTTCGGTAGAAGCGGAACAGGTAAAAGTGTTTTACTAAAATGTATTATCGGCTTGCTTAAACCCGATAGTGGAAATATTTATATCAAGGGAAAAGATGTTACAAAAGTTTCACATAAAGAATTAAACAAAATTAGAAAGCATACCAGTTTTTTATTTCAAGGTGCCGCTTTGTATGATTCAATGACGGTAAGGGAAAATCTGGCGTTTCATTTAACAAGAAATGTTAAAGTAACACCAAAAGAAGCCGAAGAAAAAATTATTCATACTTTGGATTTGGTTTCGTTACGTGAAGCAATTGATAAAATGCCTTCGGAACTTTCGGGGGGAATGAAAAAAAGAATTGGACTTGCTCGTGCTATTATTACGGACCCGGAAGTGATTTTTTATGACGAACCGACAACAGGTTTAGACCCGATTTCTTCCAAAGAAATAAGCGAACTGATTAGAGACTTGCAGAAACAATTGAATATGACATCGATAATAGTTACGCACGATCTTATTTGTGCCAATATCATTGCCGATAGAGCAATATTTCTAAAAGGTGCCCAAATTGCTTACGAAGGAACTCTTGAAGAATTAATAAATTCAAACGATAAATATTTACAAAATTTTTTCAGTACAAATTTAATAACATAAAAAGGTAATATAATGTTTAAACAACTTGAAGGAGCCAGATTAGGCTTGTTCATATTTTTAGGAACCGTACTAATTGTACTGGCCATATTTCTTGTAGGAAATAAAAATTCTCTTTTTAGTAAAAATGTAATTGTAAGAACTTATTTCAATAATGTAGAGGGTTTAAGAACCGGTGCCTCTGTTAGGTTGAACGGTTTGACTGTTGGTAGCGTAAAAGATATAAAACTTAATAACAGTGAAACCAACAGAGTTGAAGTTACAATGAGAATTAAAAAAGATGTTATGCAATTTATAAGATTAAATAGCGAAGCATCAATAGAAACCGAAGGAGTTATTGGAAGTAAATTAATATCAATTACACCGGGAACAAAAGATTATGAAATTGTTAGCAATAACGGTGTGATTATGTCCAAAGCTCCGGTAAATATGACTCAAATAGTTTCGGAAACACAAGATATTATGAAATATCTAAAAGAACTGGCAAAAGAATTTTCCGTTACACTTTCAAAAGTTAATAGCGGTGAAGGTACAATGGGAAAAATAATAAACGATGATAAACTTTATTTTTCTACGGTTAAAATTGTTCAATCTGCCGATACAAGTTTGAAATTAATGATTAATAAATTGGATAAAATGACAGGCTTTATTGTTGGTCTTGGAACCGGAATAGAAGAAATAGTTAATAATGTTGATTCTGCAGCATTGGATTTACGAAGATTAATAGCAAGAATAGAAAGCGGCCAAGGTGCATTGGGTGCTTTAATTGCCGATGAAAGTTCTTACGATTCAATTAAAACTATAATTAGTAATGTTACAAGCTCTACGGATGCGGCTAAAGAAGGAGCTGAAGCTTTTGCAGAAAATATGGAAGCTCTAAAACACAATTGGCTATTTAAAAAATATTTTGAAGAACGCGGTTATTGGAAAAAATCGGAATATGAATTGAATTTAGATAAGAAAATTGAAAACTTATATCGGCAACAAGAAAAACTGGATAAAAAGATAAAAGAATTAAAAGAATTGGAAGCAAAATTAAAACAAAAAGTAGAATAATTTATCCTTTGTAAAAAATCATAATCAATCATAAAAATCTGCGTTCCTATTTTTCTGCTAAAAAGAAGTGAAATAATATATTCTTACAGCAAAAATAAAATCTTTATGTAAACGGTTTTGTTATTATCTTTCCTTTTTAAATATTTCTAAATAATTGGTAGTAAAAAAAATCGCAACATCGGATAAAAAAATAATAGTAAAAGGTGCCAGAGAGCATAATCTAAAAAACATTGATCTGGAAATACCAAAAAATAAACTTGTGGTTTTTACGGGTGTTAGCGGCAGCGGAAAATCATCTTTGGTTTTTGATACAATTTATGCAGAAGGACAAAGAAGATTTGTTGAAAGCCTCTCTTCCTACGCACGCCAGTTTTTAGCACGCATGAATAAACCGGATATGGATTATATATACGGTATTTCACCCGCAGTTGCAATTGAACAGAAAAAAGGTGCGCGTAATCCGCGTTCAACAGTTGGAACATCTACTGAAATTTACGATTATCTCCGTTTGCTGTTTGCCAGAATTGGAATTACTTACTGTTCCGAATGCGGTGAAATAGTAAAAAAAGATACGGTTTCAACAGTAACAAAATATTTGGAAGAAAAAGAAAACGAAAGGAAATATTATCTTACTTTCCCGCTTCACAACCATTCCGATAGAACAGTTGCGGAAGAATTTTCTTTGCTTATTAAAAAAGGATTTTACAGAATATTTTATAAAAACAAACTGTTGGATTTAAATACAATCGAAAAAATTCCGCGTAGTAAAAATGATATTTACATACTAATTGAAAGATTTAAAATAAAAAAAGGCAAAGTAAGAGAAACATTAGCCGATTCAATTGAAATTACATTTAAAGAGGGTGAAGGAAAACTTGCGGTTATTGATGCCGAGACAAACGAAATAAAATTATTCAATAATGAATATGAATGTTGCGGAATAAAATACGAACAACCTGAACCTCGATTGTTTTCGTTTAATAATCCGTACGGAGCTTGCCCGGTTTGCCAAGGTTTTGGTAAAACAATTGGAATAGATATGAAAAGAGTAATTCCAAATCCGAACCTTACACTTCTTGAAGGAGCTATTGCACCGTGGCGCACGCTTAAGTTCAGTAAACATTTGCGAGATTTGGTTCGCTTGTCTAAACAATATAATATTCCGCTCGATGTTCCGTATAAAACTTTATCCGACAAACAAATAGAACTGCTACACAAAGGGTTCGATAAGTTTATTGGAATTGATAAATTCTTTAAAAAATTAGAACAAAAATCTTATAAATTGCATATAAGAGTTTTACTTAGTAAATACAGGGGTTATACAAGTTGTTACGAATGCGGAGGTTCAAGATTACGTAAAGAAGCTTTACATGTAAAAATTAATTTCAAATCGATTGCCGATCTTATAAAGATGCCAATTGAAAAACTATATGAATTTTTTAATGAAATAAGAATAACGGAATATGAAAGACAAATAGCCGATAGTATTTTAAAAGAAATAACCAAAAGATTAAAATTTCTTAATGATGTTGGGCTTGGTTATTTAACCTTGGATAGACTAAGCAGTACATTATCCGGAGGGGAAACACAAAGAATAAATTTGGCAACATCTTTAGGCTCGGCTTTAATAGGAACACTTTATGTTTTAGACGAACCAAGCATCGGGTTACATCCGCGGGATAATTATAAACTTATAAATATTTTAAAATCACTAAAAGATATGGGCAATACGGTTTTGGTTGTTGAGCACGATGTTGATATGATGAAAGCCGCCGATCTTATTTTTGATATTGGTCCCAAAGCCGGTAAAAACGGCGGAAAAATTACCGCAATAGGAACTTATAACGAAATTAAAAACAACGGAAATTCTCTTACGGGATTATACCTGTCCGGTAAAAAGAAAATTCCGGTTCCGCAAAAAAGAAGAATGGAACAAACCGGAAAAATAAAAATAATTGCTGCCGCCGAAAATAATCTGAAAAATATTGATGTGGAAATTCCTTTGAGAAAATTTGTTGTTGTCTCCGGAGTTAGTGGTTCCGGTAAGTCAACTCTTATTCACGATATTCTTTACGGAGGTGTTGCAAAAATGTTGGGTAAATCTCCAAAAAAAATAGGGGACTTTTATTCAATCGAAGGGATAATTTCGGTTGACGATATTGAAATTGTAGATCAATCTCCAATCGGAAAATCGCCTAGGTCAAATCCGATTAGTTATATCAGAGGTTTTGATTTAATACGTGAATTATTTTCCAAAACACCGCAAGCCAGAGTAAGAGGATACAAACCCGGGCATTTTTCATTTAACGTTGACGGTGGAAGATGTGATACTTGCAAAGGAGAAGGGTACGTAAAAGTGGAAATGCAATTTCTTGCGGATTTATATTTGGAATGTGAAGATTGCAAAGGAACAAGATATAAAAAAGAAATTCGGGAAGTAACATACAAAGGAAAAAATATAGTTGAAATTCTTAATTTTACTGTTGACGAAGCCATCAAATTTTTTGAAGGTAACAGTAGAATATTGAATTATCTTAAAGTACTTGCCGACGTCGGTTTGGGTTATATTACATTAGGACAACCTTCCAATACTCTTTCGGGCGGAGAAGCTCAAAGAATTAAACTTGCCCGTCACCTAATCAGCGAAAAGAAAAACAAGCATACACTATTTATTTTTGATGAACCCACAACCGGTTTGCATTTAGACGATATTGATAAACTTTTGCAATGTTTTAATGTTCTTGTGGAAAATAATAATTCCATTGTAATAATAGAACATAACTTGGATGTTATAAAATGTGCGGATTATATAATTGATTTGGGTCCGGATGCAGGTGATAAAGGCGGTGAAATAATTGCTACCGGAACACCGGAAGAAATTGCACAAAATGAAAAATCCATTACCGGTAAGTTTTTAAAAGAATATTTGAATTAACTGTTATTTCATAAATATAAAAACTATTTTTTTATATAAATTGAACTTTGGTAATCGAACAATTTTTATGTTAGCAATGTTTTAATTTTAAAATAGCATTATTTAAAAAACCGGGTAGCACCGTATTCCTGGTTAGTGTAATGTTATCCGGTGTTTCAAGGCGCTCTAGCATTATTTTTAATTTTTCTTCACCGTATTCTTCAATCACTTCTTTCTGTTTTTCAGGTTGTTTGAAATGATAATACATACTTTGCGGATCGGCTTCCGGATGAAATTGTGTTCCGAAAATTTCTTCTGAAACTCTAATAGCCATCATTGCTCGTTCCAGTTCCGGATTGTGAGCATGAAAATCTTCTATACACAAAAGTTTTGCACCAAGCTCATTAAATTTTTTTTGATTGGGTTGTATGGTTTGCCAATTTCTAAAATCAGCTGCAAGAAAAGGATTGTTCAAGCCGTAAAAAAATTTTTCCTTTTTTCCGAACTTGGTTTTATAAACCGGTACTATACCGAACGAGCGAGATTCTCTTTGCACTACCAAACCAAGTTCAAAATAACGAACCATTATTTGAAAGGAATGACAAATAAAAAACAGATACTTTTTCTTATTCAGATTGTTTTGATTATTCGACCATATTTTATCAAGTAAATTAAAATATTTTTTTTCCCATGCTTTACCTTTACCGTCAAATGGAGAGCCTGGTCCACCCGAAGAAATATAAATATCGTATTCCGAATTTGGAATTTCATTTTTGTATCTTGTTTCGTAAATATCGTAAGATAAAGTAATATCGTTAAACCGTTCGTTAGCTTCCTTAAGCAAATCTTGTAAACATCTCATTCCCTGATTAGGTTCGTTATTGTATAAATCTATAATTGCCGCTTTTATTTTCATTCTTGCTTTGCATATTTTGTTATTAAATTTAAAACCTAAAGTTATATTTGTAAAACCCAATAAACAAACTAAATATTTTAAAATATTTGATTACAAAATATAAGGCAATAGAATTATCAAAGAAATTTATTTTTATAATAAAGTAATAAATGAACTACTCAACCGGAAAATGATTCTTTTAAAAGATAAATTACTTACGTAATTTATAACTAAAAATATTTCAATTAAAATTAAAGGCATAACAATGGCAGATAAATTAATAATGGAAAAACAAAAACAAGCGGTAGAAATATTAAACGAAAAAAATATTGATATGTGGATGACGTTTGTGCGCGAAACCGGAAATATAAAAGATCCGATGATGGATATGATTGTTGGAACCGGCGCAACTTGGCATTCCGCATTTATAATTACTAAATCCGGTGAAACTACTGCTATTATTGGATCTCTCGAAGAGGCTAATATGAAAACCGTCGGAACATTTAAAAATATTGTGCCTTATTTAAAATCTGTAAAAGAAGATTTAATTAGAGTTTTAGACGAATACAATCCGAATAAAATTGCAATTAACTATTCACGCAATTCCAGTTTGGCAGACGGTTTAACACACGGTGTTTATCTGGAATTGGTTGATATACTAAAAGATACTCCTTATGTAACAAAATTTGTTTCGTCCGAAGATATTGTTGCCGCATTGCGAGGAAGAAAATCCCAAACCGAAGTGGATTTAATTAAAGAAGCTATTAGAGAAACTTTAATAATATTTGATGAAGTAACCGGCTTTATTGAAGTGGGCAAAAGCGAAAAAGATGTTGCCGATTTTGTAAAAAGCAAAGTAAAAGAAAGAGGCTTTGAAATGGCGTGGGACGAAGAACATTGCCCTGCTGTATTTACCGGTCCGGATACTGCCGGCGCACATTCGGGACCTACAAATAAAAAAATTGAAAAAGGTCATGTTATAAATATGGATTTCGGAATAAAGCTGAACGGCTATTGCTCGGATTTACAAAGAACTTGGTACGTTTTACGTGACGGCGAAACCGAAGCACCACCGGAAGTTATGAAAGGTTTCAACGTAATTAAAGATGCAATTAAAATGGCTTCCGATGCTATGAAGCCCGGAAAGCTTGCTTGGGAAATTGATAAAATTGCAAGAGATTATATTGTAAGTAACGGATACGAAGAATATCCTCACGGACTCGGACACCAAGTAGGAAGAGTGGCACACGACGGCGGTGCACTTATGGCGCCCAAATGGGAACGTTACGGAAACTTACCTTTTATGCCGTTGGAAAAGGGAAACGTATTTACTATTGAACCGAGATTAACAATTGACGGTTTCGGAATTGCAACCATGGAAGAAATTGTTTGGGTAAAAGAAAATGGCGTTGAATATTTATCCCAACCGCAAAGGGAAATTTATCTTATAAAATAAATAACAAAGTTATTACATTAAGTTCTTGTTGCTCAATCATCCTTTGTTTTGACTGAATGATAAAAATTTACTTTTAAGTGCCGATTTAATTATTTTAATAATTGCAATTACTTATTACAATTTATTTTAGGTAAAATATTAAGAGCAGAAGCTACTACTGCACTTGCTGCAATAAAAATCGGAATGAATCCAATATAGTTTATTAACAAACCGCTAACCAAAGGAAAAAACGCAACGGTAATATTTAACGAACCTTTTATTCCCTGATACATTGCACGGTTAGTTTCGTTTGTTATTTCAAGGAACATTCCTT
>JALSTL010000163.1 GCA_026983755.1 Melioribacteraceae bacterium
ATCCCGGTCGTTAGCTCAAATATTTTTTTCTAATTGAGGTTGTAATGGCAAAATCTAAAAATGCAAGACAAAATATTATATTAGAAAGTACGGCTAAAACCGGTTACAGATATACAACACAAAAAAATAAAAGAAATCATCCGGGACGTGTTGAATTTAAAAAATATGATCCGGTAATTAGGAAACATGTAATTTTTAAAGAAATTAAGTAACTACGTCAGTGGCTCAATTGGTAGAGCAGCGGTCTCCAAAACCGCAGGTTGGGGGTTCGAGTCCCTCCTGACGTGCACTTAAAAATTTAACTACAAAAAATCAGATAATTTTATGAAAGAAAAAATAATAGATTTTTTCCAAGGTGTTAAAAAGGAAATGAAAAAAGTTACATGGCCAACCAAGGAAGAATTAAAAGAATCTACAGCTATTGTAATAGTTGTGTGTCTATTATTGGCGTTATTTACTTATTTTGTTGATATTAGCATTACTCAGATATTTCAAGGATTATTTTAATATTGGAAGAATTAGAATACAAATGGTACGTTGTCAGAACCTTTTCGGGACATGAAAATAAGGTGAAATCTTTTTTAGAACTGGAATTGGAAGAACGGGACGATTTAAAAGAAAAAATTCCGGAAATTTTAGTTCCCGTAGAAAAAGTTTTTGAAGTTAAAGACGGGAAAAAAAGAACAAAAATAAAAAACTTTTTCCCGGGTTACATTTTGATTAAAGCAAGTTTGGATAATAAAGTGATAGATTTTATTTCCAATACTCCGTCGGTTATGGGATTTTTGGGCGAACACAACAAACCCAATCCTTTGCAACCCAGTGAAGTAAAAAGAATAATAGGGCGAATTACCAAAGACGAAGAAGTTGAAAGAACCGATGCTATATTCAGAACCGGAGATTATGTTAAAATTATTGACGGACCATTTAGCAATTTTTCCGGTATTGTTGAAGCTGTTAACGAAGAAAAATTAAAATTAAAAGTTCTTGTTTCCATATTCGGAAGAAAGACTCCCGTTGAAATAAATTTTGTTCAAGCAGAATTAGAAAAATAAATTTAGGTTTTTATAATGGCAAAAAAAATTGAAGGTTTTATAAAATTGCAAATTCCCGCCGGTCAAGCTAATCCTTCGCCTCCGGTTGGTCCGGCTTTGGGTCAAAAAGGCGTTAACATAATGGAATTTTGTAAACAGTTTAATGCTAAAACTTCCGATAAAGCAGGTTTAATTATACCTGTTGTTATTACGGTTTATGCCGATAAATCGTTTACATTTATAACAAAAACTCCACCGGCGGCAGTTTTACTTAAAAAGGCGGCAAAAATTGAAAAAGGTTCTCCCGAATCGAATAAAGTTAAAGTTGCTTCGGTAACCGACGCTCAAATTGAAGAAATAGCAAAAGCAAAATTAGTTGACTTAAATGCCAACGATATTGAACATGCTAAAAATATGATTGCCGGAACTGCCAGAAGCATGGGAATTACCGTTAAGTAAAAAAAATTATACTAAGAAAAAAATTGGTTTGATATGAAAATTTCTAAGAGAATCAAAGAAATAAGAGAAAAAGTAAATATCACAAACGAGTATTCTTTAGAAGATGCTATAAAGGAATTAAAAAAAGTATCTAACGTTAAATTTACCGAATCGTTGGATTGTGCGGTAAGATTAGGTGTGAACCCAAAACATGCCGATCAAATGGTAAGAGGAACAGTATCTTTACCTCATGGCACGGGAAAAGAAGTAAAAGTGCTTGTTATTACAAAAGGTAATAAAGCGCAAGAAGCTTTGGATGCCGGTGCAGATTACGCAGGGTTTGAAGAATATTTGGAAAAAATTAAAGGCGGTTGGACGGATATCGATGTTGTAATAGCAACACCCGATTCTATGGCGGAACTTGGTAAACTGGGTAGAATACTTGGTCCAAGAGGTTTAATGCCAAATCCGAAAACCGGAACCGTTACAACGGATGTTGCCAAAGCCGTTAAAGAAGTTAAAGCAGGTAAAATAGATTTTCGCGTAGATAAAAGCGGAATTGTTCATGCATCTTTGGGAAAATTAAATTTTGAAGATAAACAATTGGCGGATAATATTAAAGAATTTTTGAAAACCATTGTAAAATTAAGACCCTCGTCGGCTAAAGGCGAATATGTTAAAAGTTTGTATTTAAGCAGTACAATGGGACCCGGTTTAAAATTAGCAAAAGATAATGTTTTAGCATCCATTAAAAATTGAAAAAGAAATTACGCACTCATTAAATAAATAAACTATAAACAAAAGCTTCATTGTTTATAACTGAACTAAAATGAATTAGGTTTAAGAATGGATAAGAAAACCAAAAAAGAAAATGTATCCGAAATAAAAAAACTCATTGAAAATTCGCAAGGAATATATCTTGTAAATTACGAAGGAGTTAACGTTGCGGATATTACCTTATTAAGAAAAGATTTTCTGAAAGAAGAAGTAACCTATAAAGTTTTTAAAAACACACTATTTAAGCGTGCTATAGATGAACTTGGCGGTTACGAAGAATTTAAACCTTTACTGGTGGGTATGACAGGTATTGCATTTACCGGCGAAAACTATATTGCACCTGCTAAAATTATCGAAAAATATTTCAAAAAAAATAAAAAGTTTTCGCTAAAAGGTTCCTATATAGAAGGCCAATTTTATGGCTCGGATAAACTTAATGTGTTGGCTTCCATGCCTACTAAGGATGAGGTAATAAGTTCAATTATGGGAAGTATAAATGCTCCTGCCTCAGGAATAGTAGGAGCTATTAGCGCAGTAATGCGAGATGTTGTTGGCGTTATAGATGCCATTAGCAAAAAAGATGCTGCATAAAAATTAAAAAGAATCAAAAAAATAATTTATCAATAGGAGATAATAAAAATGGCTGATAAAATAGCTGATATTGTTGAAAAAATTAAGGCTTTAACATTAGTAGAAGCCTCGGAACTTAAAACGGCATTAGAAGAAGAATTTGGTGTTACCGCAGCAGCACCCGTTGTAATGGGTGGTGCGGTTGCCGGAGGAGCTGCCGCCGGTGCAGCCGAAGAAGAAAAAACAGAATTCGATGTTGTTTTATCCAGCTTTGGCGAAAAGAAAATTAATGTTATTAAAGTTGTAAGAGCACATACTGGATTAGGATTAAAAGAAGCTAAAGAATTGGTTGACGGTGCACCAAATACAGTTAAAGAAGCCGTTAGCAAAGACGAAGCTGAAAAAATTAAAAAAGAACTTGAAGAAGCCGGAGCTACGGTAGAACTAAAATAGCTTGGTTTGCTGAGTTTTTTCAATTTTACATAAGTGGCGGTACGAAAATCGTATTGCCACTTTCTTGCATTTTTAAACAAATATAAATTTAATTCTTTTAAGAGGTATTGGCTTGGAGAAATTAAAAGTAAACAAAAAAAACAATCGTATTACCTTTTCCTCTATAGTGCCTGCAATAGACTCTCCGGATTTGTTAAATGTTCAATTGGAATCTTTTGAAGATTTTTTACAATTAAACGTAAAGCCGGAAAAAAGAGAAAATAAAGGATTGCAAGCGGTCTTTAATTCAAATTTCCCTATTTTTGATAATAAGGAGTTTTACAGATTAGATTTTATTTCTTACAATATAGAAAAATCAAGATATTCAATTCGTGAGTGTGAAGAAAGAGGACTTACTTATTCCGCACCGTTAAAAGCGAAATTAAGATTATCAATTAAAGATGACGAAACCGAAGAATTTGTTAACAGTGTTGAACAAGACGTTTATTTAGGGAACCTTCCTTTCTTAACCGAAAGAGGTACGTTTATGATAAACGGAGCCGAAAGAGTAATAGTAAGTCAATTACATCGGTCCCCGGGTGTTGCCTTTGCACAATCGGTTCATCCCAACGGAACACCTATTTATTCTGCACGGATAATTCCTTTTAGAGGTTCTTGGGTGGAATTTGCCACGGATATAAATCACGTAATGTATGTATATATTGATCGCAGGAAAAAATTTCCCGCCACTACTTTATTAAGAGCAATAGGTTACACAACAGACGAAGAAATACTAAACCTTTTTAATTTAATTAAAATTGTTAAAATAAAAGATTTGGATGATGATTACGAAGGTATTCTTTCTGCTGAAGACGTTATTGATATGACTACAGGCGAAATATTTATTGCTAAAGATGAAGAATTGACAGAAGAAATAATAGAAAATCTTAAAGAATCTGGTATTAAAGAAATTAAACTTATAGATTCCGATGCCGTACAAAACCAAGACCTTATCTTAAATACATTACGCAAAGATACTTCCACTACAAAAGAAGAAGCATTATTTGCAATATACAGACAATTACGTTCCGGAGAAGCACCCGATGCAGAAACAGCCCAAGCGCTAATTGAAAAAATGTTTTTTAATGAAAAACGTTACGATCTCGGGGAAGTTGGTCGTTTTAGAATGAATGATAAATTAGGTCTTGATGTTCCTTTGGATGTAAAAATATTAACCGTTGACGATATTATTGCCATTATGAAAAATATCATCAAACTGAAAATCGGAAATGTAAATGTTGATGATATAGATCATTTGGGGAACAGACGTGTTAGAACCGTTGGTGAACAATTAGGTCAACAATATAATATTGGCCTTGCAAGAATGTCCCGCACAATTCGAGAAAGAATGAATATGCGGGATACGGAAAATATGCAGCCGCAAGATTTGGTTAATGCCAGAACAATGAGTAGTGTTATAAACGCTTTCTTCGGTACAAACCAATTATCTCAATTTATGGATCAAACAAATCCGCTATCGGAATTAACCCATAAAAGAAGAGTTTCTGCACTTGGACCCGGAGGGTTAACAAGAGAAAGAGCAGGCTTTGAAGTTCGTGACGTACACCATTCGCACTATGGTAGGCTTTGTCCAATTGAAACTCCGGAAGGACCTAATATCGGATTAATATCATCGCTTACTATTTATTCAAAAGTTAATAACTATGGCTTTTTGGAAACTCCATACAGAAAAGTTAAAGACGGTAAAGTAACCAAAGAAGTTGAATACCTTAGTGCAGACCAAGAAGATTTATATACAATTGCACAAGCAAATGCTCCTATTAATGAAAAAGGCGAATTTTTGAATGAAAGAGTTAAATGCAGACGCAAAGGAGAGTTTCCCGTAGTAACACCTGAACAAATACAATATATGGATGTAGCTCCATCGCAAATAGTAAGTGCAGGTGCCGCCCTAATTCCTTTCTTGGAACACGATGATGCCAACAGAGCTTTAATGGGTTCGAACATGATGAGGCAAGCCGTACCGCTTCTGGTACCCGAAGCTCCACTTGTAGGTACGGGCATGGAATACAAAGTAGCTCACGATTCCCGTTCAATTATTATTGCCGAAGATAAAGGGATTATTGAATATGTTGACGCAAACAAAATAGTTGTAAAATATAATTTGGATCCTGAAAGCGAAGAAGCTTTAACTTCATTCGATGATGATAGAAGAGTGGAATACGATTTGGTCAAATTTACCGGAACCAACCAAGAAACGTGTTTTAATCAAAAACCGGTTGTTAAAGTAGGGCAAAAAATAAAAAAAGGAGATGTGCTTGCCGATGGTCCCGCAATCCAAAACGGTGAACTTGCTCTGGGAAGAAATATCTCCGTTGCATTTATGCCCTGGCGCGGTTATAATTTTGAAGACGCTATTATTATTAGCGAAAGACTTGTTGCTAACGATACTTTTACTTCAATTCACATCGAAGAATTCGAATTACAAGTAAGAGAAACAAAAAGAGGTGAAGAAGAACTAACAAGGGATATACCTAACGTTAGTGAAGAAGCAACTAAAAACCTTGATGAAAACGGAATTATACGCGAAGGTGCTTTGGTTAAAGAAGGTGACATATTAATTGGGAAAATTACACCCAAAGGAGAATCCGATCCTACTCCCGAAGAAAAATTATTAAAAGCTATTTTCGGAGACAAAGCCGGTGATGTTAAAGATGCTTCCCTCAAAGCTTCACCCGGACTTAAAGGTATTGTGATAAAAACAAGATTGTTCAGTAGAAAAAGAAAAGATCCCGAGTCGAAAAAATTAGAAAAGAAACAACTTGAAGCCGCAGAAAAAAAGGCAGAACAAGCTAAAAATGTACATTACAATAAACTGATAGAAAAATTGAACAAAATTGCTTTGGGCTTAACCACAACGGGTATTAGAGATATTGACGGTAGTATTGTATTAAGAAGTGGAACCGTTATTAAAGATTCAACATTCCCAGGAGTTGATGACGTTACAAAATTAGATTACAATAAAGAATGGTTTAAAAACCAAACCAAAAACAAACTGATAAAAAAATTATTTATCAATTACTTTCATAAACTGTCGTTAATAAACGAAGAATTAAAAAGAGAAAAAACAAATATTCAAAGCGGAGACGAATTACCGCCCGGCATTGTGCAACTTGCCAAAGTTTATATAGCTAAAAAAAGAAAATTATCCGTTGGTGATAAAATGGCGGGAAGACACGGAAACAAAGGTGTTGTAGCCAAAATTGTTCCCGTGGAAGATATGCCTTATCACGAAGACGGAACACCTGTTGATATTGTTCTTAATCCGCTTGGTGTACCTTCACGTATGAACTTAGGGCAACTTTACGAAACTACACTTGGCTGGGTAGGAAAACTTATTGGCAAAAAATTTGAAACCCCAATTTTCGACGGTGCCAGCTATAAAGATGTTGAACGTTTGTTAGAAAAAGCAAATCTACCCGAAGGTGGTAAAACAACTTTATACGACGGAAGAACGGGAGAAAAATTTCACCAAAAAATTACTTGCGGTTACATTTATATGCTGAAACTCGGTCACATGATTGATGATAAATTACATGCCAGATCAATCGGTCCATATTCCTTAATAACACAACAACCGCTTGGTGGTAAAGCTCAATTTGGTGGTCAAAGATTTGGTGAAATGGAAGTGTGGGCCTTGGAAGGTTACGGTGCCGCCCACATCTTGCAAGAAATATTAACCGTAAAAAGTGACGATGTTACAGGTAGAGCTAAAACATACGAAGCAATTGTTAAAGGTGAAAATTTCGGAAAACCAAATATACCCGAATCCTTTAACGTACTAATTAAAGAATTGCAAGGGCTTGGCCTTGATATTAAAGTAAACTAATTAAAACTAAAACAATTTGAGTTTTAAGGAGAAAGTTTAATGAGATTTAGAAATCAAGAATCAAAAATAAAAAACATCGATAAATTAACGGTTAGTCTTGCCAGTCCCGACGATATTTTATCAAGATCCCACGGTGAAGTTACAAAACCGGAAACTATTAACTATCGGTCGTTCAGACCCGAAAAAGACGGACTTTTTTGCGAAAAAATATTCGGACCCGTAAAAGACTGGGAATGCGCTTGCGGAAAATACAAAGGTATAAGATATAAAGGCATTGTTTGCGATAGATGCGGTGTTGAAGTAATTCTAAAAAGTGTTCGTCGCGAAAGAATGGGACATATTGCATTAGCCGTCCCAATAGTTCATATCTGGTTTTTTAAAGCTCTACCATCCAAAATTGGTAATATTGTTGGAATGAAAACCAAAGAATTGGAAAAAATAATTTACTATGAATCCTATGTAGTAATAAATCCCGGAGTAACTGGACTAAGTTATAAAGATTTAATTTCCGAAGATCAATATTTTGAAATAGTTAATTCATTACCACACGATAACGAAGCTTTGGAAGACGATGATCCTAAAAAATTTATTGCCAAAATAGGTGGAGACGGTATAAGAGAATTACTAAAAAGAATTGATATAGAACAAACATTCAGAGAATTAAAAGAAAGTGTTAAAAACGAAACATCGCAGCAAAGACGTAACGATTCATTAAAACGATTAAGAGTTTTAGAAGCTTTCCGTCAACACGAAGGTAAAGTTGCCAATAATCCGGAATGGATGGTTTATAGTGTTATTCCTGTAATTCCGCCGGAACTTCGACCGTTAGTTCCATTAGAAGGCGGAAGATTTGCAACAAGCGATCTTAACGATTTATATCGTAGAGTAATTATTAGAAACAATAGATTAAAAAGACTAATCGATATAAAAGCTCCTGAAGTTATTTTAAGAAACGAAAAAAGAATGTTGCAAGAATCCGTTGATGCTTTGTTCGATAATTCGCGTCGCTCCAGTGCTGTTCGCAGCGATGGAAACCGCCCGCTTAAATCTTTAAGCGACATGCTAAAAGGTAAACAAGGTAGGTTCCGCCAAAACTTATTGGGTAAACGTGTAGATTATTCGGGTAGATCCGTAATTGTTGTTGGACCGGAACTAAAATTAAATGAATGCGGATTGCCAAAAGACATGGCGGTGGAATTGTTTAAACCGTTTATAATTAGAAAATTATTGGATAGAGGCTATTACAAAACAGTTAAAAGTGCAAGAAAAGCCGTTGATAGAAAAGAACCTATAATATGGGATATTTTGGAAAAATTGATTGTAGGACATCCGGTATTGCTTAATCGCGCACCAACGTTACACAGACTTGGTATTCAAGCATTTCAACCAAAACTTATTGACGGTAAAGCAATTCAATTGCATCCTATGGTTTGTACTGCTTTTAATGCGGATTTCGACGGCGACCAAATGGCTGTTCACGTTCCTCTTTCGTACGAAGCACAATTGGAAGCATCCGTTTTAATGTTAGCTAGCCATAATATCCTTTCGCCTCAAAACGGTAGTCCTATTTTAGTTCCCACTCAAGATATTATACTTGGCTGCTATTACTTAACAAAAGTTATGCCCGGTGTTAAAGGCGAAGGACTTATATTCGGTAGTCCGAAAGAAGTTTTTATAGCACATGATGTTGGCGCTTTGGATTTACACGCCAAAATCAAAGTAAAAATAAACGGAGAAATGATCGAAACAACTACCGGAAGAGTCATTTTTAACGAAATTGTTCCCGAAGAAATGGGCTTTTTTAATGAATTACTAATTAAAAAAGTATTTAGCGGATTTATATACAAAATGTTTATGAAACTGGGTAATAAAAAAACATCGGAATTCTTGGATAAACTTAAAAATCTCGGTTATAAATATGCAACCAAAGCCGGTGTTTCAATTAGCTTTAGCGATATGATTGTTCCCGAAGAGAAAAAAGACTTAATAAAAGAATCCGAAGAAAAAGTTTCGGATATAATAAATCAACATGAACAAGGTTTAATTACAGATTCGGAACGTTATAATAAAATTATTGACGTTTGGACACATACTACAAATAATGTAAGTAAATCCTTAATGGAAAAATTGCAAAAAGATCAGCATGGTTTCAACTCTCTTCACATGATGGTTGATTCGGGTGCAAGAGGTTCGCAAGAACAAGTTAGACAGTTAGCCGGAATGAGAGGTTTAATGATGAAACCTCAAAAAAGTTTAACAGGTCAATCCGGTGAAATTATCGAAAATCCTATTGTAGCCAATTTCAAAGAAGGGCTTTCCGTGTTGGAATATTTTATTTCAACACACGGTGCCCGTAAAGGATTGGCAGATACGGCACTTAAAACAGCAGACGCTGGATATTTAACAAGAAGACTTTGCGATGTTGCTCAAGACGTTATTGTCTCTGAAGAAGACTGCGGTACGATTCGGGGTGTTTATGTAAAAGCATTAAAAGACGGAGAAATGGAAAGAGAACCTCTTGCCGAAAGAATTGTAGGAAGAACAACCCAAGAAGATGTTTACGATCCGAAAACCGATGAAGTAATTATTTCTGCCGGAATGCTTATAGACGAAGAAACCGCAAATAAAATCGATGAAGCAAACATAGATAATGTTTTTATCAGAACAGTTTTAACTTGCGAATCAAAAAGAGGAGTATGCGCCAAATGTTACGGTAGAAATTTAACAAGCGGGCAACTTGTTAATATCGGAGAAGCTGTTGGAATTATAGCCGCTCAATCTATAGGTGAACCCGGTACCCAACTTACCTTAAGAACTTTTCACCTTGGCGGAACTTCTTCGAGGATTGCCAGCCAATCGCAAGTAGAATCGAATGTTGAAGGAACAGTGAAATACGAAAAAATTAATTTTGTGGAAAAAGAAGACTTTTTGGGAAAAGTTAAAGTTATTATCGGAAGACGCGGATCTATTGGTATATACGATGAAGATGACAGACAAATAAAAAAATACGATATTCCATACGGTGCGGAATTACTTGTTGACGATAATCAAGTAATTAAAAAGAAACAACCACTTTATAATCATGATCCTTATAACTCTGTTATACTTACCGATATTGGCGGTCGTGTTTCGTTTATAGATTTTGTTGAAAATCTTACAATTCAACAAGTTGCAGATGAGCAAACCGGACACGTTCAAAAAGTGGTTATAGAATCAAAAGACAAAAATCTTACACCAAGTATTTTGATTACAGGCGATGACGGAGTTGAAAAAACCTTTAACCTTCCTACCAATGCATACTTATCCGTTGAAGATGGAGAAAAAGTAGCACAAGGAACCGTCTTGGCTAAAATATCAAAATCAACAACAAAATCTCGTGATATTACAGGCGGCCTTCCCAGAGTAACTGAATTGTTCGAAGCTCGAAGTCCGCACGATCCTGCAATTGTTTCAGAAATAGAAGGAATTGTAAAATTCGGTAATAAAAAGAAAGGGTCAAGAGAAATTATTGTGGAATCTTTCGACGGCTCAACAAGTAAAACATATAATGTATCTTACGGAAAACATATATTGGTTCAAGAAGGAGACGAAATTCCTGCCGGAGAAAAAATTACGGATGGACCTGTTGATCCGCATGACATTCTTAAAATAAAAGGTACAAATGCCGTACAAGAATACCTTGTAAATGAAGTTCAAGAAGTGTATCGCTTGCAAGGTGTTAAAATTAACGATAAACATATTGAAGTTATTGTCAGACAAATGCTAAGGAAACTCAGAATTATATCTTCCGGAGATACTTCCTTTATAGAAGAAGACCTAGTAAACAGAACCAAACTATTAGAAGCAAACAACGAAATTAGTAAAATGATGGTTGTAGAAGATCCCGGAGATTCCGATCTGAAAACAGGAGATTTATTAACAAAAATAAAATTAAGAGAATTAAACAACAAACTAACAAAAACAAATAAAAACAAAATAAAAGCCAGAACTTCCAATCCGGCTACATTTAGTAACGTCTTGCTCGGAATTACACAAGCAGCACTTTCTACCGAAAGTTTTATTTCCGCGGCTTCTTTTCAAGAAACAACCAAAGTTTTAACCAATGCCGCAATAGCTGCAAAAACCGACCATTTGGTTGGACTAAAAGAAAATGTTGTAATGGGACATTTAATTCCGGCTGGAACAGGACTTAAAAAATATAAAAAAATAATTTTAACCGATGAAAATAAAATAGAAGAAACTGTAGAGCAAGATGAAAAAGAACAAAAAGAAGTATAAAAAAAATATTATAAAATATTAGGTATTCCTTGCTTAATTCAAGGGATATATCTATATTTTGCGTCTGAATTTTTTGTAAATGATTAAAGAAAACGGAGGCTTTAGTGCCAACAATAAGTCAGTTGGTTAGAAAAGGACGAAAGCAAATTATTGCTAAAAATAAAGCACCTGCTTTGAATGCTTGTCCGCAAAAAAGAGGAGTGTGTACACGTGTTTATACTACCACACCCAAAAAGCCCAATTCGGCATTGCGTAAAGTTGCTAGAGTAAGATTAACAAACGGAAACGAAGTTACCGCTTACATTCCGGGCGAAGGACATAACCTTCAAGAACATTCCATCGTTCTTATAAGAGGTGGCAGAATTAAAGATTTACCGGGTGTTAGATATCATATAGTAAGAGGTGCACTCGATACAAGCGGTGTGGAAGACAGAAAAAAATCGCGTTCAAAATATGGTGCGAAAAAACCTAAATAATATATAAAAAAAATTATGAGAAAAAGAAGAGCAGAAAAAAGATACATTAAAGCAGACCCGAAATATAACGATGTTCTAGTTGCAAAGTTCATTAACTATATTATGTGGGACGGCAAAAAAACAATTTCCAGAAAAATTGTTTACGAAAGCTTTAACTTGTTGGAACAAAAAACCAAAAAACCGGCTTTGGAAGTTTTTAAAAAAGCCGTAAATAATGTTCAGCCGTTTATTGAAGTAAGAAGCCGAAGAGTTGGAGGCGCAACTTATCAAGTACCCATGGAGGTTAGAGCAGAAAGAAGAATTGCTCTTGCATTTAGATGGTTAAGAAATTATTCGAGAGATAGAAAAGAAAAAACTATGGCTCAACGTTTGGCTGCAGAATTACTTGCCGCTTCAAATGGCGAAGGTGCATCAGTTAAAAAGAAAGATGACGTTCACAGAATGGCGGAAGCCAATAAGGCATTTGCGCATTTTAAATGGTAAAAATATACATAAAAAAAATTGTATTGAATGGCAAAAAAAAGAGTTGACATATCGAAAGTTAGAAACATTGGTATAATGGCACATATTGATGCCGGTAAAACCACAACAACGGAAAGAATACTTTATTATACCGGTAAAGTTCATAAACTTGGCGAAGTACACGAAGGTGCCGCAACAATGGATTGGATGGAACAAGAAAAAGAAAGAGGTATTACCATCACAAGTGCCGCAACTACGGCTTATTGGAATGGACATCAAATAAATATTATCGATACACCGGGGCATGTCGATTTTACCGTTGAAGTAGAAAGATCGCTAAGAGTTTTAGACGGTGCCATTGCCTTATTTTGTGCCGTTGGTGGTGTTGAACCGCAATCCGAAACGGTTTGGAGACAAGCAGATAAATATAAAGTTCCTCGTATTGCTTTTGTGAATAAAATGGATAGAGTTGGTGCCGATTTCTACAATGCGGTTGAAATGATGAAACAAAGATTGGGTGCTAATGCAATACCAATTACATTGCCTGTTGGCGAAGGAGATATGTTTAGCGGTGTTATAGATTTAATGACAATGAAAGCTAGAATATATCACGATGATAGCCTTGGTGCTACTTACGATGATATCGATATTCCCGAAGATTTGATTGCCATTGCCAATAAATATAGAACTATGATGTTAGAAGCTGTTTCCGACGTAGATGATACTTTGTTGGAAAAATATTTGGAAGGCGAAGAAATTACACCCGATGAAATTAAAACGGTTTTAAGAAAAGCTACAAACGAACTAAAAATAATTCCTGTTTTATGCGGGTCATCTTTCAAAAATAAAGGTGTACAAAAACTTCTTGATACGGTTGTGGAAATACTACCTTCACCGTTAGATACACCTCCGTTGGAAGCACATCATATAAATAAAGATGATAAAATTATTAGAGAAATTTCGACCAAAGAAAAATTTACGGCATTGGCATTCAAAATAATGACTGATCCTTACGTGGGGAAATTGTCTTTCGTAAGAATATATTCCGGAATATTAAAAGCAGGTTCGTACATATATAATTCCGTATCCGGAAAAAAAGAAAGAGTTGGAAGAATTTTGGAAATGCACGCCAATCATAGAGAAGATATGGAGGAAATTAGAGCCGGAGATATTGCGGCTTTGGTAGGACTAAAACATACCAAAACGGGAGATACACTTTGTAGCGAAGACGACCCGATAATTTTGGAAAAAATGTCTTTTCCCGAACCGGTTATTCAAATTGCTATAGAGCCTAAAACAAAAGCGGATCAAGATAAATTGGGTGAAGCTTTGCAAAAATTATCGGATGAAGATCCAACTTTTCAAATTAAAGTGGACGAAGAAACAAACCAAACATTAATCAGCGGTATGGGAGAACTTCATCTCGAAATACTGGTTGACAGAATGAAACGTGAATTTAAAGTGGATGCTAACGTAGGTAAACCGCAAGTTGCATATAGAGAAACAATAACCAAACAGGTAGAAGCAGAAGGAAAATTTGTAAAACAAAGCGGTGGTAGAGGAAAATATGGGCATGTAGTTATTGAATTAGCACCAAATGAACCCGGAAAAGGATTTGAATTTGAAAATGCTATTGTCGGAGGTGCTGTGCCAAAAGAATACATTACGCCCGTAGCCAATGGTATAAAAGAAGCCATGAGGAATGGTGTTTTGGCGGGATATCCGGTTGTAGATGTTAAAGTAAAATTATTTGATGGTTCTTATCACGATGTAGATTCCGATGAAGTATCCTTCAAAGTAGCTGGTGCAATGGCTTTTAAAGAAGGTGCTAAAAAAGCCAAACCGGTTATACTGGAACCATTAATGAGCGTAGAAGTTACAACCCCCGAAGAATATTTGGGTGATGTTATGGGAGACCTAAATTCACGAAGAGGAAAAATAGAAGGTTTTGAACCTCGTAGAGATGCACAAGTAATTAAAGCAATTGTTCCGCTTGCCGAAATGTTCGGCTATGCTACAACTATTCGTTCAATGACGCAAGGAAGAGCAATTTATTCAATGCAATTTGCGTATTATTCGGCTGTTCCTAAATCCGTAGCTGATGAAATTGTTGAAAAAACTCAAACTAATTAAATATTTGTTTAATAAAAACATTAAAATTGCAAATAAGAACTAACAACAAGGAGAGCTAAACGATGGCAAAAGAAAAATTTGATAGAAGTAAGCCACACGTAAATATAGGTACAATCGGACACGTTGATCATGGTAAAACAACTTTAACCGCTGCTATTACTATGGCATTAGCTAAAAAGGGACTTTCCGAACAAAGAACATTCGATAGCATTGATAATGCTCCGGAGGAAAGAGAGCGTGGTATTACTATTGCTACGGCACACGTTGAGTATTCAACCGCTAATAGACATTATGCTCACGTTGATTGTCCTGGTCATGCCGATTATGTTAAAAATATGATTACCGGTGCTGCGCAAATGGACGGTGCAATTTTGGTTGTGGCCGCTACCGATGGCCCTATGCCGCAAACCAGAGAGCATATTTTATTGGCCAGACAAGTCGGTGTTCCGAAAATAGTTGTTTTTATGAATAAAGTTGATATGGTTGACGATGAAGAATTGTTAGAATTAGTTGAAATGGAATTAAGAGAATTATTAAGCGAATATGAGTTCCCAGGTGATGAAATTCCTATTATAAAAGGTTCGGCTTTGCAAGCACTGGAAGCCGCTAGTAGCGATGCTCCGGTTGATGACCCGAGATTGAATTGTATTTGGGAATTAATGGATGCTGTGGATAGTTATATTCCCGTACCTACAAGAGATGTTGATAAACCCTTTATTATGCCTGTCGAAGATGTTTTCTCTATTACTGGTAGAGGAACCGTAGCTACCGGTAGAGTTGAAAAAGGTGAAGTTAAATTAGGTGAAGAAGTTGAACTTATCGGTTTGGGTATGCATAAAAAAACCGTAGTTACCGGTATTGAAATGTTTAGAAAAGAATTGGATTCCGCTATTGCCGGTGATAATGCCGGTATTTTAATGAGAGGTATAGATAAAAAAGAAATTCAAAGAGGAATGGTACTTGCTAAACCCGGTTCAATTACTCCACATACTCAATTTGAAGGCGAAGTTTATATCTTATCGAAAGATGAAGGTGGAAGACATACCCCATTTTTTAACGGATATAGACCGCAATTTTATTTTAGAACAACCGATGTAACAGGTGTTGCTACACTACCCGAAGGAACCGAAATGGTTATGCCCGGTGATAATGTTAAACTGAAAGTGGAACTTATTGCCGAAATAGCTATGGAAGAAGGATTGAGCTTTTCTATTCGAGAAGGTGGCAGAACCGTTGGTGCCGGTGTTGTAACAAAAATAATTAAATAACTTTTTACGGGAAGTAAATAAATACTTCCCACAGTTTTAAAAAATTAAACAAGGAGAAAAAGTTGCCGGGTCAAAAAATAAGAATTAGATTAAAATCATACGATCATTTGTTGATTGATAAATCTACCGAAAAAATTATTAAAACCGTTAAAAGTACAGGGGCTATTGTTTCCGGACCAATTCCATTGCCGACAAACAGAACGGTTTATACGGTACTTAAATCTCCTCATGTAGATAAAAAATCTAGAGAACAATTTGAAATTAGATCGCATAAAAGAATAATTGATATACATAACTCAAACAATAAAACAGTGGATTCTCTCAGTAAGCTGGATATCCCTGCAGGTGTTGATATTGAAATTAAGTTATAAAGGTTAAAAAATGCCAGGATTGTTAGGAAAAAAAATCGGAATGACAAATATTTTTACGGAAGATGGAATATCTTTACCCGTTACACTTATTGAAGTTCAACCATGCAAAATATACAATATAAAAAATTTGGAAAAAGATGGTTACCAAGCTCTTCAATTAGGTTTGGGCGAAAAAAAAATAAAAAAAGTTAACAAAGCTCAAAAAGTGTATTACGAAAAAAATAAACTTAATCCGCCAAAAATATTGAAAGAATTTAGAAATTTTGAAAACTTTGAAAATTACAAAATTGGTGATGAAATAAATCTGGAAATATTTAATGAAGGTGATAAAATAAAAGTAACAGGAATAAGTAAAGGCAAAGGTTTTCAAGGTGTTATGAAAAGACATGGTTTTGGAGGTGTTGGAGGAGCAACTCACGGGCAAAAAGACAGACTACGTGCTCCGGGTTCTATAGGACAAAGTTCATGGCCTTCAAGAGTATTTAAAGGTATGAGAATGGCCGGAAGAACCGGAGGGGTTAAAACCAGTGTGAAAAATCTAAAAGTTGTTAAAGTGCTAAAAGATAATAATATTATTATGGTTAAAGGTGCCATACCCGGTGCCGTAAATTCAATTGTTGAAATTAATAAGTGATGGTTCTGAAATGAAGTTAGACGTTTATAAAATAGATGGAACGAAAACCGGCAAATCAATTTCATTAAATAAAGATATATTTGCCGTTAAACCGAATGATCATGTTATTTATTTGGCGGTTAAAGCTCATTTGGCAAATAAAAGACAAGGTACGCATAAAGCAAAAGAACGAAGCGAAGTTCGTGGCGGCGGTAGTAAACCATTTAAGCAAAAAGGACGAGGTGGCGCCAGAGCAGGTACAACTAGATCTCCGCTTTGGGTTGGCGGTGGTACTATTTTCGGCCCACGACCAAGAAATTATTCTTTAACATTAAATAAAAAAGTTAAAAAACTTGCAAAAAAATCTGCGCTTTCTTACAAAGCCGGTGCCGAACAAATCGTAATTGTAGAAGACTTTAATTTTGATAAACCCAAAACAAAAGAATTTGCCGGTATTCTTAAAGCATTAAAACTTAACGGAAAAAAAACATTGTTGCTTACTAAAGAAAATTCTATAAATATTTATAAATCCGGAAGAAATATTCCGAAAGTAAATGTTCTCGAAGCTACTAATGCTTCAACTTATGATATCTTAAATAACCAAGTACTTGTTTTTCAACAAAGTGCAATAGAAAAATTAGTTAATAGCTTTAATAAAAATTGAGTAAACAAATGAAAAACGTATTGATTAGACCTATAATAACGGAAAAGATGACTACATTAAATGAAAATAATTCACAATACGGTTTTATTGTTGATATTAATGCAAATAAAATAGAAATAGCCAAAGCAATAAAAAATAAATTTAAAGTTGATGTTGTAAAAGTAAATACAATTAAAAACAAAGGTAAAACTAAATCTCAATATACCAAAAAGGGTTATTTTCAAGGTAAAACCGCTAAATTTAAAAAAGCAATCATTACGTTGAAAGAAGGACAAACAATTGATATGTTTGGAGAAGCTTAGTTTATATCGGAGAAAAAAATAAATGGCGTCAATTAGAAAATTAAAACCAAATACACCCGGTACAAGATTTATGTCAATTTCAACTTTCGAAGAAATTACAAAATCTAAACCGGAAAAATCTTTAACTGTAAAACTAACCAAATCCGGTGGCAGAAATAACCATGGTAGAATTACAACTCGCCACAGAGGAGGCGGACATAAAAGAAAATACAGAATAATTGATTTCAAAAGAAATAAAGACGGAATACCGGCAAAAGTATTTTCAATAGAATATGATCCTAACAGATCGGCTCGAATAGCATTGTTACATTATGCCGATGGTGAAAAAAGATATATTTTAGCTCCTAACGGACTTAAAGTTGGCGATATGATACAATCCGGTCCAAATAGCGAAATTAAAATAGGTAACGCATTAAAGTTAAAAGATTTGCCATTGGGAAGTTTTATTCATAATGTGGAAATGAAAGCAGGTAAAGGTGGGCAACTTGGTAGAGCTGCCGGCACCGCCATACAATTAATGGCAAAAGAAGGTAAATATGCACAATTAAAATTGCCTTCCGGCGAAGTTAGAATGGTAAACCTTGAATGCAAAGCAACTTATGGTGTTGTAGGTAATTCATCACATGAAAATATTAGTATTGGTAAAGCCGGAAGAACCAGATGGTTAGGCAGAAGACCCAAAGTTAGAGGTGTTGTAATGAACCCTGTAGATCATCCTATGGGCGGTGGCGAAGGTAGATCTTCCGGTGGCGGGCATCCGGTTTCACCTTGGGGACAACCTGCAAAAGGATTTAAAACAAGAAGTGTAAGAAAACAATCGAGTAAATATATTATTAAACGAAGAAAAAGTTAGAGATTAAATATGCCAAGATCAGTAAAAAAAGGTCCGTATATCGATCACAAATTATTAACCAAAGTACGTAAAATGAACGAATCCGGACAAAAAAAAATAATTAAAACATGGTCGCGTGCCAGCACTATTTCACCGGAATTTGTCGGCTTAACAATTGCCGTGCATAATGGAAATAAAATGATACCTGTCTATATTTCCGAAAATATGGTTGGACATAAATTAGGAGAATTTTCCCCTACAAGAATCTTTCGTGGCCACCCGATGAGCAAAGCGGAAAAAGCCGCAAGAATGAAAAAATAGGTTGAAGGAATTTAATAAATGGAAGGAAAAGCTACACATAAATACATAAGAACATCACCTAGAAAAATGAGATTGGTTATAGATTTAATAAGAGGTGAATCTGTAGAAAAAGCTATTGAACTGTTGCATTTTAGCAAAAAACATGCTGCTAAAGATGCCGAAAAAGTTTTAAGATCTGCTATTTCTAATCTTTTCAATAAAGACGAAGAATCTAAACATGAACCTTCTGATTTATATGTAAAAGAAGCCTATGTTAATCAAGGAGCAATGCTAAAAAGACTTTTGCCTGCTCCTATGGGAAGAGCACATAGAATTAGAAAAAGATCAAATCATGTAACTATTGTTGTAGCTCCAAAAAGAAAAGTTCAGGAGGTTTAGTTTGGGCCAAAAAACAAATCCTATTGGTTTAAGAGTCGGTAAAATTCGAGGTTGGGAATCGAATTGGTTTGAAAAAGGCAGTTATGCTGCCAAATTAAAAGAAGACAGCGATATTAGAAATTACGTGCGTAACAGACTAAAAAAAGCAGGTGTCTCCAGAATTGTAATCAATCGTACAACTAAAAATGTTATTGTAATAATTCATACGTCAAGACCCGGTGTGGTTATAGGAAAAAGCGGGAAGGAAATTTCTCAATTAGAGCAAGAACTTAAAAAAGTTACAGGCAAAGAAATCAAAGTTCAAATAAGTGAAATTAAAAGGCCGGAATTGGATGCTTATTTGGTGGGAGAAAATATTGCCAACCAATTAAGAGGCAGAGTTTCTTTTAGAAGAGCGATGAAACAAGCAATTCAATCTTCTATGAGAATGGGAGCCGAAGGAATAAGAGTAATGTGTTCCGGTAGATTAGGCGGTGCAGAAATGGCTAGAACCGAACAATATAAAGAAGGTAGAATACCGCTACATACTTTAAGAGCCGATATTGATTATGCTTCGGTTACTTCTCATACCATTTACGGAGCTATTGGTGTTAAAGTTTGGATTTGCAAAGGCGAAATTTTAGGTAAACGAAAAACAGATTAAGACCTTAGGAGTTTTTATAATATGTTAATGCCAAAACGAGTTAAATACAGAAAGCAACAACGCGGAAAAATGAAAGGTAAAGCTACACGCGGTGCAAAAATTAGCTTTGGAGATATAGGCTTAAAAGCTTTGGAACCAGCTTGGATAACAAGCCGGCAAATAGAAGCCTGTAGAGTTGCTATTACTAGAAAAATGAAAAGAGATGGTAAAGTATGGATTAGAATATTTCCCGATAAACCTGTTTCCAAAAAACCGTTGGAAACCAGAATGGGTAAAGGAAAAGGTGCACCGGAGTTTTGGGTTGCCGTTGTTAAACCGGGTAGAATTATGTTTGAAGTTGGCGGTGTTTCCAAAGAATTGGCAATACAAGCGTTAAACTTAGCTTCGCATAAATTACCAATAAAAACTAAAGTTGTTATTAGACCCGATTACGAATAAAAGGATATATATTATGAAACTTTACGAAATCCGTGAAATGAAAGACGAAGAATTACTTAAAAGAATTCAAGAAGAAAAAGATAATTTGGTTGATTTAAGATTTCAACATGCATTAAAAAATTTAACCAATACGGCTAAACTTTCTCAAACAAAAAAAGATATTGCCAGAATGTTGACCGTATTAAAAGAAAGAAAATTAAAAGTATCTGCCGATTAAAAAATAAATTTGGAGTAGTTTCGTAGAAATGGAAAAACGTAAATTAAGAAAATCGAGAACCGGAATTGTAGTAAGCAATAAAATGGATAAAAGCATTTTAGTTGCTATAGAAAGAAAAGTTGCACATCCAATTTATAAAAAGTATTTCAAAAAAACTACAAAACTTATGGCTCACGATGAAAACAACGAATGCAATATAGGCGATACTGTTAAAATAATGGAAACAAGACCTTTGAGTAAATTAAAAAACTGGCGTTTGGTTGAAATTATTGAAAAAGCAAAGTAGTTTTTAAGGAGTTTAAATCTAAAATGATACAAGAAGAATCAAATTTAGTGGTTGCAGATAATTCGGGTGCAAAAAAAGTTAGATGCATCAAAGTTCTTGGCGGTAGTAACAGACGTTATGCAAGCGTAGGCGATTTAATTGTTGTTACAGTTAAAACCGCATTGCCTAATGCCGGTGTAAAAAAAGGGGAAGTTTCCAAGGCTGTTATTGTAAGAACTAAAAAAGAAGTCAGACGAAACGACGGTACTTATATCAGATTTGACGAAAATGCCGCCGTATTACTAAATCAACAAGGTGAACCCAGAGGAACTAGAATTTTCGGACCCGTTGCCAGAGAATTAAGAGATAAGAAATTTATGAAAATAATTTCCTTAGCACCAGAAGTTTTATAAAGGAATTCAAATGAAAGTTAAAAAAGATGATAAAGTAATTGTTATTGCCGGTAACTATATAGGAAAAACCGGAAAAATATTAAAGGTGTTTCCTAAAAAAAACAGAATTATTGTTGAAGGTGTTAATATTAGAAAAAGGCATACTAAAGCAAATCAACAAAATCCGCAAGGCGGAATTATTGAAAAAGAATTACCTATTGATGCTTCAAATGTTATGCTTTTAGACCCTAAAACAAATGAACCGACCAGAATCGGTAAAAAAATAATTATAGATGATAAAACAGGTAAAAAAAAATCAGTAAGAATAAGTAGAAAAAGTGGAGAAATGTTGTCGTAAAAAGACAATAACTAAGAAGCTATGGCCGATAAAACAAAAAAAACAGAAAAAAAAGATTTAAAATTGAAAAACACCGAAGAAAAAAAAATAATGCCCAGACTTGAAGAAAAATATAAAAAAGAAATTGCACCTAACTTGATGAAACAATTTAACTATAAAAGTTCAATGCAAATTCCCAAGCTTGAAAAAATTGTTTTGAATATGGGACTGGGTGCTGCCGTTCAAGATTCAAAGCTAATTGGAGAAGCGGTTGCGGATTTGGAAATGATAGTTGGACAAAAAGCACAGATACGAAAAGCAAAGAAATCCATTTCCAATTTTAAATTAAGAGAAGGAATGCAAATAGGTGCTAAAGTTACTTTGCGAAGAAAAAAAATGTATGAGTTTTTAGATAGACTGATAACAATTGCAATGCCCAGAATACGAGACTTCAGAGGAATTTCCGATAAATCTTTTGACGGAAGGGGAAATTATACATTGGGAATAAAAGAACATATTATCTTTCCCGAAATAAATATAGATAAAGTTAACAGAGTTTTGGGAATGGATATTACATTTGTAACTTCTTCCAAAACGGATAAAGAAGCATTCGAATTATTAAAATCTTTCGGAATGCCTTTTAGAAAAAAAGAAATTCAATAGAAATTAAAGGAATTATATGTCAAGAAAATCTTTAATTGCAAGAGAAGAAAAAAGAAGAAAATTAGTCAACAAATATGCAGCACTAAGAAAAGAATTAAAAGAAAAAGGTGATTACGAAGGTCTGCAAAAATTACCCAGAAATTCATCACCAATCAGGTTAAGAAATAGATGTATAATGACCGGAAGACCAAGGGGTTATAATAGAAAATTCGGAGTCTCAAGGTTGGTTTTCAGAGAACTTGCATTAAAAGGTGAAATTCCAGGAATTAAAAAATCCAGCTGGTAATAGATAGGAGATTTATAAATGCCCGTTACAGATCCGATAGCAGATTATTTAACTAGAATTAGAAATGCCGTTAAAGCAAAAAAGAAATTCGTAGAAGTTCCGTCTTCTAATATGAAATTAAAAATAACGGAATTACTTAAAGAAAATTATTTTATAAAAGACTTTAACGTTATTGAAGATAAAAAACAAAATATTATTAGAATATATCTTAAATATATTAACGGAGAACCGTCAATAACCGGATTGAAAAGAATTAGTACGCCCGGTTTAAGAACTTATGTGGATAAAAATAATATTCCGCGTGTTCTAAACGGATTAGGTTTGGCAATCCTTTCAACTTCTAAAGGATTGTTATCGGATAAACAAGCAAAAAAAGAATCAATTGGTGGCGAAATAATTTGCCATGTATGGTAATTAATTTAGTTACGGAGTAAAAATAAGTGTCTAGAGTAGGTAAAAAACCCATTGATATTAAAAATATAGAATTAACACAAACAGGTAATATCATTAAGGTAAAAGGTAAATTCGGTGAACTCGAAAAAAGTTTTCATCCTAATATGAAAATTAAAGTTGAAGACAATCAACTAATTGTAGAACGACCGGACGATCAAAGAGAAAACAGAGCTTTGCACGGACTTACAAGAGCTTTGTTGAACAATATGGTGCAAGGTGTGTCCGAAGGTTTCAGCAAAACACTTGATATTATTGGCGTTGGTTACAAAGCGGAACTTAAAGGAAAAAATTTACTTTTGGTAATAGGGTATTCGCATCCAATATATTTTATACCGCCGGAAGAAATTAAATTGGAAGTTCCAAACCCTACACAAATAAAAATTTCGGGTTGCGATAAAGAACTTGTTGGTCAAATTGCTGCAAAAATAAGATCATTTAGAAAGCCGGAGCCTTATAAAGGAAAAGGAATTAAATATTCTGACGAAATTATTATTCGTAAAGCAGGTAAAACAGCCGGTTAATTGAGGTTTATTTAATATGCAAAATAAAAGATTTAAAAAGAAAATAAAGATAAGAAAAAAAATTATGGGTACAGCAAATAAACCGAGAATTTCGGTATTCAGAAGCTTGAACCAAATTTATGCCCAAATTATTGACGATACAACCGGAAAAACTTTAGTAGCGGAGTCATCACTTTCCAAAGATTTGAAGCAAGAAATTAAAAAAGTTTCCGGAAAAATTGAAAAGAGTAGAATTGTTGGTAAAAGCTTAGCTCAAAAAGCAATGGCTAAAGGAATTAACACCGTGGTCTTCGATAGAAACGGATATAAATACCATGGCAGAGTAAAAGCTGTAGCAGAAGGTGCCAGAGAAGGCGGACTTAAATTTTAAATACTATTTATTATGCCGGATCGTCTAATGGTAGGACAACGGTCTTTGACGCCGTATGTAGAGGTTCGAATCCTCTTCCGGCAACAAATAAAACAGCGATATTAAGGAGCAAAAATTGAAATATCAAAAAGTTAGCGGATTAGATTCTTTAAAAGAAAAGGTAGTACACATAAACCGTGTTGCTAAAGTTGTAAAAGGTGGTAGAAGATTTAGCTTTAATGCAATCGTAGTTGTTGGCGATGGTAACGGACATGTTGGCGTTGGTTTGGGTAAAGCAAACGAAGTTTCCGATGCAATTTCCAAAGGTATAGACGATGCAAAAAAAAATGTGTATAGAGTACCAATTGTTAAAGGAACAATACCACATACAATTATTGGAAAATACGGTGCCGGCAAAGTATTATTAAAACCCGCTTCTCATGGTACCGGGTTAATTGCTGGCGGAGGTGTTAGAGCTGTTTTGGAATTAGCCGGTGTTCACGATGTTTTAACTAAATCCCTCGGCTCAAGTAATCCGCATAATCAAGTAAAAGCAACTTTACAAGGGTTGCTAAACGTAATAGATGCAAGAACAATGGCAGCCAAAAGAGGTATGGAAGTTGCTCAATTGTTTAATTCTTAACTGAGGTAATAATGGCTAAACAATTAAAAATTACTCAAACTAAAAGTATTATAGATAGACCCAAAGATCAAAAGCGTACTATCAAAGCTTTGGGTTTAGGAAGACCAAACTATGTGAGAATTCATAATGATTCTCCTCAAATAAGAGGAATGGTTAATAAAGTATCTCATTTGGTTAAAGTAGAAGAAATTTAAGTTTAAGGAAATAATATGGATATATTAAGTAACTTAAAATATGCGAAAGGTTCTATAAAAAAAAGGAAAAGAATAGGACGTGGTGAAGGTACAGGCCGAGGTGGAACCGCCACCAAAGGGATGAACGGACAAAAATCGCGTTCGGGTTTTAAATACAGAGCCTGGTTCGAAGGTGGACAAATGCCTTTACAAAGAAGAGTTCCTAAACGTGGTTTTACAAATGTATTTAAAATTAAATATCAAAACGTTAATGTTGATAAATTACAAAAATTAGTTGAAGCTAATAAAATTAAAGATACCGTTAATGCCAAAACTTTATACGAAGCAGGCGTTATTTCAAAACCGAATACTCCATTTAAAATTTTGGGCAATGGAGAATTAAAAGCAAAATTAAATGTAGAAGCAAAATATTTTAGTAAAACAGCAAAAGAAAAAATAGAAGCTGCCGGTGGTAAAATTAGTGAGATTAAATAATTAATGGGAAAATTTCAGGAAACTTTTAGGAATATTTTTAAGATACCGGAATTAAGACAACGAATTCTTTATACGTTGGCACTTTTGGTAATTGTTAGAATAGGAGCTCACATAACTTTACCGGGTATAGATTCATACCTACTATCCGAAGCAATGAAAAATAGAACTTCGGATAATTTATTAGGTATGTACGATATGTTTGTTGGCGGAGCTTTTAAAAATGCCGCTATCTTTGCTTTAGGTATTATGCCGTATATTTCCGCTTCAATTATAATACAATTAGGCGGTGCAGTTATTCCATATTTTCAAAAATTACAAAAAGAAGGTGAAGAAGGTAGAAAAAAAATTACGCAACTAACTAGATACGGAACGGTTTTAATATCTATGTTCCAAGCAATCGGTGTGGTAATGGGTGTAATTCTTAATACTAATTTTAACGGAGTTTCCGTGGTACCGCAAGAAATACGTGGTATTGGTTTTATAGTTTCGTCAGTTATATTTTTGGTTGCCGGTACAATTTTTATGATGTGGATTGGTGAGCAAATAACCGATAAGGGAATAGGAAATGGTATTTCATTAATTATTTTTATTGGTATTATAAACAGATTGCCCTTTGCCATGTTAGACGAATATAGGTTAGTTAGTTCCGGAAGCCAAAATATTGTAATTGAAATTGCTATACTAATATTTATGGCTTTTATTATTGCCGGTATTGTTTATGTAACCGAAGGAACAAGAAGAATACCCGTTCAATATGCTAAAAGAGTTGTTGGCAGAAAAGTTTATGGCGGTGTAACTCAATACATTCCGCTTAAAGTTAATACTGCAGGGGTAATGCCAATTATATTTGCACAAGCAATTATGTTTTTACCAAGTACGTTATTTTCATTTTTCCCGAATAACGAATTTATTCAAACATTAGCCGGTTATTTTTCATATACGTCTTTTACTTATTCATTTATATACTTTTTTATGATTGTGTTCTTTACATATTTTTATACCGCTATTGCGTTTAATCCACAAGAAGTTGCCGAAAATATGAAAAAGCAAGGCGGTTTTGTTCCTGGTATAAGACCGGGTAAACCAACATCTGAATTTATAGATAACATTTTAACTAAAATAACATTACCCGGCTCTATATTTTTGGGAATAGTAGCTATTTTACCGGCATTTGTTTCTAGAATGGGTGTTTCGCCAAGCTTTGCATCATTTTTTGGCGGAACAAGTCTTTTAATTTTGGTGGGAGTTGCTCTGGATACTTTACAGCAAATAGAATCTCATTTGTTAATGAGGCATTATGACGGATTTATGAAATCCGGTAAATTAAAGGGACGTAGGTAGCGTTAATATTTTGATTGTTATTAAAAGTAAAAAGGAAATTGATTTTATAAGAGAAAGTTCTAAAATTGTTGCGGAAACTCTTCAATTAGTAAAAAATTTTGCTAAACCTGGTACAACAACATTAGAACTAGATAAAATTGCTGAAGATTACATATTAAGTAATAACGGTATTCCTGCTTTTAAAGGATACCCACAAGTTGGAACCATAGATTTTCCGGGTACAATTTGTGCTTCAATTAATGAAGAAGTTGTACATGGAATTCCCGGAAATAAAAAGTTAAAAGATGGAGATATAATTTCTATAGATATTGGTGTTCTTAAAAATGGTTTTTATGGTGATGCCGCTTTAACCGTTGCAGTTGGTACCATTGATGAAGAAAAAAAGAGATTAATGGATGCAACGGAAAAATCTTTGTATATTGGTATTGAGCAAGCAAAAAAAGGAAATAGAATAGGTGATATTTCGGCTGCCATTCAAGAATTTATAGAAAAACAAGGATACTCGATAGTTAGGGATTTGTGTGGACACGGTGTTGGGAAAAAGTTACATGAAGATCCACAAATTCCAAATTTCGGTATTCCAGGTACCGGACCTAAAATTAAAAACGGAATGACATTGGCAATTGAACCAATGATTAATTTAGGAACACATAAAGTTAACGTTGCATCTGACGGTTGGACAATATATACAAGCGATAGAAAACCATCAGCGCATTTTGAACATACAATTGCAATTATAAATGATAGAGCGGAAATATTATCGGTTAGTTAAAAATGGCAAAACAAGAATCAATAAAAGTTGACGGAATTATAACGGAAACATTACCGAATGCTAATTTCAAAGTACGTTTGGAAAACGGTCACGAAATACATGCTCATATTTCCGGTAAAATGAGAATGTATTTTATCAAAATTCTTGTTGGTGATAAAGTTGCGGTGGAATTATCACCCTATGATTTAAATAAAGGAAGAATTACATACAGGTATAAATAGCGGAGCTGGAAATGAAAGTAAGAGCATCTGTAAAAAAAATGTGTGACCATTGTAAAATAATTAAAAGAAATGGCACAGTAAGAGTGATTTGTAAAAATCCGAAACATAAACAACGTCAAGGTTAAACCAATTTTAGGAGATAAATAATTTGGCTCGTATAGCAGGGGTTGATTTACCAAAACAAAAAAAAGCATTTATTGGTCTTACGTATATTTACGGTATTGGAAAGCATACATCGTATTATATTTTAGATAAAGCAAAAGTAGATCCCAATAAAAAAGTAGCGGATTTATCCGACGAAGAAATTGCAAAAATAAGAGCAATAATGACTGCAGAATTAAAAGTTGAGGGAGCACTAAGAAGTGAAGTGCAACAAAATATCAAACGGCTTATGGATATAGGTTGTTACAGAGGATTAAGACACCGAAGAGGTTTACCCGTAAGAGGACAAAGAACAAAAACAAATGCCAGAACAAGAAAAGGTAAAAAAAGAACAGTTGCCGGAAAGAAAAAAGCTCCGGGTAAATAACTAGCGGTAATAAAATTAAATAATAAGGAGATTTGTCTTGGCAAAATCTACAAGAAGATCAAAAAAGAAAATACACGTTGATGCTGTTGGAGTTGCTCATATTAAAGCATCGTTCAATAATGTATTGGTTACAATTACCGATGTTTACGGAAATACTATTTCATGGTCAACAGCCGGTAAAAACGGATTTAAAGGTTCAAGAAAAAATACACCTTATGCCGCTCAAGTAACTGCAGAGGCCGCTGCTAAAGAAGCATTTGACCTCGGATTAAAAAGAGTGGATGTTTTAATCAAAGGTCCAGGTGCCGGAAGAGATGCGGCAATAAGGGCATTAAATACTGCCGGCTTACATATTATGTCTATTAAAGATATTACTCCCATACCGCATAATGGTTGTAGGCCGCCTAAACGCAGAAGAGTTTAAGAAAAGACGTTAAATTTATAAGGAAATAAATATAGATGGGAAGATATACTGGTCCAAGAGCCAAATTGGTAAGAAAGTTTGGCGAAAATATTTTTGGTAATCCAAAATTCGATAAAATTTTAAGTAAAAAACCTTATGGTCCCGGGCAACACGGTAGCGGAAGAAAAAGAGTTTCTCATTATGGAACCCAATTGAAAGAGAAACAAAAATTAAAAATAATGTACGGTTTATATGAAAGACAATTTAGAAACTATTTTAAAAAAGCAGATAGAATGCGCGGAATAACTGGTGAAAACTTACTTCAGCTATTGGAAAGACGTTTTGATAACACTGTTTACAGATTAGGGTTTGCCGCAACACGTGCACAAGCAAGGCAATTAGTTCTTCACCGCCATTTAACAATTAATGGTAAGCTGGTTAATATACCTTCATATCTTTTGAAACCGGGCGACGTTATCGAGGTTAAAAAGAAAAGTAAAAAATTGGATGTTTTCCATAATGCTTTAAGAATAAGAAAAAGCAACCCTTATGAATGGATTGAAGTAGAAAAAGCAAATTTATCGGGTACATTTGTTTCCATACCCGAACGTTCGCAAATACCTGTAAACATAAATGAACAACTTATAGTAGAGTTGTATTCAAAATAATTAAAAATTTAATAAGAGGATTATAAATGAGTTATCCCTTTATAAAAATGCCAGATGGTGCTATACTTGATGAAAAAACATCAACGCCTAAATTCGGTAAATTTACAATTCAACCCTTGGAAAGAGGTTTCGGTGTTACGCTTGGAGCAGCTTTTAGAAGAATACTTTTATCTTCACTTACAGGTGCCGCTATTACGGCAATTAAAATTGACGGTGTATTGCACGAGTTCACATCCGTTCCGGGTGTTGTTGAAGATGTTACGGAAATTGTTTTAAATCTTAAAAAAGTTAGAATGAAAGTTCTTAATAAAAAAACTACAAAAATAGAAATTTCTTTAAACGGACCGGGTAATTTTACTGCGGCAGACATACAAAAAAACTCTGCCGATGTTGAAATACTTAATCCTGAACTTCATATTGCTACATTAAGCGAAGGAGCAAATTTTAATATAGAATTAAGAATCGGTTTCGGCAAAGGATTTGTTCCTGCCAATAAACAAAATATAAATGAACAAACCATAGGAATTATTCCTATTGATTCTATTTTTACTCCAATTGAAAATGTTAGATATGATATTGAGAATGTTAGAATAGGTGAAAGTAACGAATATGAAAAATTAAGTATGGAAGTTACTACAGACGGCTCTATTACACCGGAAGAAGCTTTATCCGGCGCCGGTGTCATTTTAAGAGATCATATAAATATGTTTATTAATTTTGATATTGAGCAAGAAGAAGATAAAGTTGATAACGAAAAAGACATTGAATTCGAAAGAATTAAAAAAATACTTTCTACAAGTGTTGACGATTTGGAACTTAGTGTTAGATCTCATAATTGTCTTAAAGCCGCAAATATTAAAACAATGGGAGACCTTGTAAGAAGAGATGAAAGCGAAATGTTAAAATTTAGAAACTTTGGTAGAAAATCTTTATCCGAACTTATTGATATTGTTGAACAATACAATTTGGAATTCGGAATGGATGTTGACAAATACTTAAATGATAAATCCGAAAAATAATCAAATTCTATAAAAGGTAGATATAATGAGACATAGAATTAAAGGTAGAAAACTTGGCAGAACCGCTTCGCATAGATTGGCTACTTTAAGATCTTTAGCTACGGCTTTAATTAAGCACAAAAAAATTACTACAACGCTGGCAAAAGCAAAACAAACAAAATTGTTTGTAGAACCCTTAATTACCAAAGCAAAAAAAGGTTCCGTGCATGCTAGAAGATTGGTTGCAAAAGAAATTCACGATAAAAGAATTGTACAAGAACTGTTCGGCGAAGTAATTGAAAAAATTGGTGATAGACCCGGTGGATATACAAGAATTGTAAAACTGGGAAGTAGAATGGGTGACGGTGCCGAAATGGCAATTATCGAATTGGTTGATTATAATTTGGGTACCAAAAAAACTAAAAAGAAAAATAAACCCAAAGCAGAAGAGAAAAATACTAAACCGGCTCAAAAAGAAAGATCCGAAGTAACGGAAAATGAAAAAAAATCCGAAGAACCTAAAAAAGAAATTGTTGAACAAAAACAAACAGTTGTTGCCGACGATTTGAAAAAGATTGAAGGTATAGGTCCGAAAATAGCCGAAATACTAAACTCTAACGGAATATTAACATTTTCCGATTTGGCAAAAACAGAAGTTGAGAAAATTAAGGAAATGCTAAAAACCGCCGGTTCAAGATATGCTTCGCATAATCCGGGAACCTGGCCGGAACAAGCTAAACTTGCTGCCGAAGGAAAATGGGACGAACTTAAAAAGTGGCAAGACGAGCTTGACGGTGGTATTGACAAAAGTTAATTTTTAAAAACCGAAATTTTTAATGAAAAAATTAAAGGTCAAGAGCAGCTTATTTTTCGGCTGCTCTTTTTATTTATATTTATGTTAGATATTAATTTTGTTAAATCAATATACCAAATCCGAAACTTACCCAAAGAAAACGTGCAAGAAGTTATTCTTTGCGGACGTTCAAATGTTGGTAAATCAACATTTATAAATTCTTTATCCAAAAAAAAGAATATTGCCAAAACAAGTTCGACCCCCGGTAAAACAAAATCGTTAAATTTTTATTCCGTAGAAAATAAATTCTATTTTGTTGATTTACCCGGATACGGTTATGCTAAAACATCAATTAAAGAAAAAGAACAATGGCAAAAATTAATTAAAAATTATCTTTACCAAAGTAAAAACATTGCAATGGCTTTTCATTTAATAGACAGTAGGCATAAACCTACCAACTTGGATGTTATGTTTAATCAATTACTTAAATCTTTATCAATTCCTTATATTGTTATTCTTTCTAAAATCGATAAACTAAATCAATCCGAAAAAATTAAAAGCATTAAACGAATAGTAGAATATTTTCCGGAATTAAGTTTGAACGATAATTTAATTCCTTATTCTTCTTTAAAAGGAATTGGAAATAAAAATATTAAAATTATGCTTTCCAAATTATTCATGTAATGCTAATTAGTAAAAGATTTATTATAATTAAAAATTAAAATAAAAATATTAAGTAAATAAAAAAGTATAACTTATGTTTTTTTCTTCCAGAAATAAAAAACGGATTCTTATTTTTTTGGTTATTCCTTTTCTTGCCGTTATTCCTTTGGTTTCAGAGGACTTTACTTTAAAATTAATATCTACAATAGTACTTATAATTTATGTTGCGTTCATTATATTTTTGAGGGATTCGGTTAGAGTAAAAGATATTTTGGAGGAAGAAAATTATGATGATATTCTAGAAAACAATAAGAAAGGCGAAGACCAATATTCGTTTGAAACGGAAAACGGTGAAGGATTTGAAATAATTTCCAAAACAAAAAAAGCGGAAGTAATTACATCCGAAAATTATAATTCCGTTTCTGCAAAAAGTCAATTCCATACGGATGTTTCTCCTGAAGAATTAAAAACACATTTTAAAGAAATTATTAACGAAGAATTACCTTTAAATGTAAACACCGACGAGCAATTTGTTTTTGTATTGGAAAAAATATTAAGCGTTATTAAAGAAGCATATTTGGCTAATTCGGTTTTGTTTTTTTGGTATAATGAAAATAAGCGGGAACTTTCGTTACAAAAACATTTAAGCAATAACCCAACCGTAATTAACAAAAAAAAATTCCCTTTGGAAGACGATGTAATAAGTAAAATAGTTTTACAAGAAGAACCAATCCATTTAAATGAAATTGTAGCTACAGCAGAAACAGATGTTATCCGGTATTATAATTTACCGCAGGGAATTAAAAGTTTTGTTGGCGTTCCCCTTTTTTACAACGAAAAATTAACCGGTGTTTTAGTAGTAGATTCAAAAGCTCCGGACGCTTTTGGAGTGGAAACCATTTATTCGCTCGGACGTTTTGTTAGCATTATAACTATTATTATTTCGCTCTTCGACGAAAAATTTACAAGCTTTACTTCCGAAAACAGATTGAAAACATTATTAAATATATTAAAGACAGAGAAAAAATTTGATAATCAGAATGATTTGAATGCAATAATTGAAGATAGTATTAAAAATTTAATTTATTGGGATGCATTCACATTTGTTTATTTTTTACCCGAAGAAAAAAAATTTATTGTTTCACAAACCGAAAATAAAACCGATTACGAATATATTACCCAGGGTACTGTTATTCAACTGGAAAAAACATTGGTTGGTAAAGCAATTATAAGCGGTGTTCCGGTAAATATAGAAAATATGGAAAACAAGAAATATAAAAGATTTGAAGAAGACGAAAATCAAAACTTAAATGGTTCTTTTTTAGCTTTACCTTTGGTTTACGATAATCAGAATTTCGGTGTTTTATGTTTTGAAAGCACAAAGAAAAAAAATTATAGCATTGCCGATGTAAAATTTATGAAAAATGCAGTTAGAATTTTTACGTTTTTTGTTTATACATATTCAACACATGCTTTGTTTGCAAATTTATTATCTTTAGATGTTGAAACCAGAACACTTACATACGATGCATTTATAAATCAATCCAATGCAGATATGTTAAAAGCCGAAGAAGTTAATGCACCCAGTGTTTTGGCATTAATTAAAATAGACGAATTTTTAGACGACAGATCATTATTTGAAACCGACCCGTTCCCGAAAGTGTTACAAACAATTAGTAATATAATTAAAAATGAAATTACTCCGTTATGTAATATAGGAAGATTAGGAGAAAAACTATTTGGTATTTATTTTTTCAACTCAACCACAAAAGACGTATTTTTGTGGGCTGAAAAATTACGAATTAAAATTGTACGAAAACATATTTCCGTTGTTTCCAAACAAACTACATTTACCGTTTCTATTGGCGTTGCCTCTGCAAAACAAAAAAGTAGCATTGAAGAAGTACTGAAAAATGCCGAACTTGCACTAAATAAAGCCCTGGAAAAAGGTGGTAATTCCGTTAAAAGCATTAACTAAAAAGGTTAAAATTTGAATAATTTTCTTTTAATAATTTTAGATGGCGTTGGCATTGGAGAATTGCCGGATGCAAATAAATACGGAGATGTTGGTAGCGATACATTGGGTAATTTGTCCAAATTAGTAAACGGATTGAAATTACCTAACTTACAAAAATTGGGTTTGGCAAATATAAAAAATTTATATAATTTCTTGCCGGTTAAAACACCGTTGGCATCATTCGGTAAAATGAAAGAAATATCGAAAGGAAAAGATTCAACATCAGGACATTGGGAAATTGCCGGCTTGCCTGTAATGGAAAAATTTCCAACTTATCCGAACGGATTTCCAAAAGAATTAATGAACAAATTTTTGTATCATACAAAACTAAAAGGATATTTGGCCAATACCGTTGCTTCCGGAACACAAATAATAGAAAAACTTGGAGACGAACATGTAAAAACCGGATATCCTATTGTTTATACTTCGGCCGATTCCGTTTTTCAAATTGCTGCCCACGAAAATATAATACCCTTAAAAGAACTCTATAAAATTTGTGAAATTACCAGAAACAAGGTATGCATTAACAAGCATAAAGTCGGTAGAGTAATTGCACGTCCTTTTATCGGTACTTCGGGTAATTACAAAAGAACAACAAATAGGAAAGATTTTTCTCTGAATCCTCCGAGCGATACTATTTTAGACCTACTTTTGCAAAATGGTTTTAACACCGTTGCTATAGGAAAAGTAAACGATTTATTTAACTATAAAGGCATTAAAAATCAAATAAAATCAAAATCCAATAGTGAAGGAATAAAAAAAATAATAGAAAACTTAAAAAGTGAAAAAGAAAGTTTTATATTTGTAAATCTTGTTGATTTTGATGTATATTACGGTCACAGATTAGATCCGGAAGGATTTCACAAAGCATTAATTGAATTTGATGAGAATATACCAGATATTTTAGATGCTATGGATGATTCCGATAGAATGGTAATTACAGCAGATCACGGCAACGATCCGACTACAACAAGCACCGATCACAGCAGAGAATACGTACCTTTATTGTACTATAGCGAAAATGAAAAAGCTAGAAACTTAGGAATTAGAGAAACATTTTCCGATGTTGCTCAAACTATTGCTCATTTTTTTAATATCAACAATACATTAAACGGAACAAGTTTTTTAAAAGAATAGTAAAAAAGTTTTTAATTTGTAATTATAATATTGGTTAAACATTTTTGTAAATTAATATTACTTATAAATTTACTTAATCAAAATATTAAGTACGGGAGATCTAAAATTGTTATTAGGCAAAGTAATAGGAACTGTGTGGTCAACAAGAAAAGATGAAAAATTAGTAGGCTCTAAATTTTTAATTGTTAGAAAATTAGATGTAAATAAAAAACCAAAAGAAGATTTTGTTGTTGCAGTAGATTCGGTTGGTGCTGGTGTCGGTGAAATTGTATTATATGCTTCGGGTAGCTCTGCAAGACAAACAAATATTACAAAAGATAAACCGGTAGATGCAGTAATAATGGCAATTGTAGATAAGTTAGATATTTCAGTAAATAATTAAAAGATATGATACTTGCTAAAGTTATTGGAACAATTTGGGCAACAAGAAAATATGAAACTTTGAAAGGATATAAACTGCAATTTATTCAACCTTTAAATGGGAATTTGGAAAAACTTGGCGAACCGATTATAGCAGTTGATACTATTGGTGCCGGGCCCGGAGAATTGGTTTTTTATGCAACTTCGAGAGAAGCTGTTATTGCAATGGATGTAGATATGGCACCCGTTGATGCTTCTATTGTCGGTATAGTTGATTCAATCAATTCAAAAAATAGTTAGGAGTTTTTTTTGAAAATATCAAAACAATTTACAAACCGTGATAGCCATTCTCTTGATAAATATCTTCAAGAGATTGGTAAAGTTCCCCTTTTAACTCCGGAAGAAGAAATTGATCTTTCAATTCGTATAAAAAAAGGTGATCAAACAGCTTTGGAAAAATTGGTAAAAGCAAATTTACGTTTTGTTGTTAGTGTTTCCAAACAATATCAAAATCAAGGTCTTTCTTTGGGAGATTTGATTAACGAAGGAAATTTGGGGTTGATTAAAGCGGCAAAAAGATTTGACGAAACAAGAGGTTTTAAATTTATTTCCTATGCTGTTTGGTGGATTAGACAATCAATTTTGCAAGCCCTTGCCGAACAATCCAGAATAGTAAAACTTCCGCTAAATAGAGTTGGAGCGTTGAATAAAATCGGTAGAGCTTATAACAGTTTGGAACAAGAATATGAAAGGGAACCGACTGCTGCGGAAATTGCAGATGAACTTAATATGGATCTAAGCGAAGTTTCCGAAGCAATGAAAATTTCTTCCAAACATATTTCCATGGATGCTCCTTTTGCCCAAGGAGAGGATAATAGTCTTTTAGACGTTCTATCCAGCAACGAAGAACCATTGCCGGATAATACTTTAATGAACGATTCATTAAAAGGAGAAATAGAACGCGCTCTTTCAACATTAACGGAAAGAGAAGCAGAGGTTATTAAATTATATTTCGGATTTAATGAAGAAGGAACATCGCTTACATTGGAAGAAATAGGAGAAATATTCCATCTTACAAGAGAAAGAGTGAGACAAATTAAAGAAAAAGCCATTAGAAGATTACGCCATACATCCAGAAGTAAAAACCTAAGGGCTTATCTTGGTTAAATTTTTAAATGCAAAGAAAAACAATATCTATTCAAATAATTTTTTTCATAAGCATTGCGGCTTTAATTAGTGCCTGCTCTTCCTCATCTTATACCGAACGATATAAAACCGTAACAATTGCAAATACAAATACCGAAAACCATACCGATATAATTAATTCAAAAAATGATTTTGAAGTTGATTTGGATAAAATTAATTTATCTAAAGAAAATTTTATTAATCAATTTATTCCACTTGTAGGTAAAAATAAAAAAAAGAAAAAATTTCTTTTGGAACTTTCAAAATATCTAAATATTCCATATAAATACGGAGGAGAAAGTAAAAACGGAATAGATTGTTCTGCATTTACACGGCAAGTATATAAAAATTCCTTAAATGTAAATTTACCTAGAACCGCACGGGAACAATATAAAATTGGTGATAGAATTAAAAACATAAAAGATTTAAAATATGGAGATCTCATTTTTTTCAATACTTCGCAAATTTATTATCCCGGACATGTGGGAATATATTTGGGTAATAATTTGTTTATACATTCCGGTAGTTCCAAAGGAGTTACTGTTTCAACTTTAAAAAATAACTACTATCTAAATAAATTTATTGGTGCTACAAGAATTAAAGTTAAACGAAAACACAACTAAAAATTCAGAGGTTCAAAATGGATTACAGAATTGAAACAGACACAATGGGCGAAGTAAAAGTTCCGGCAGATAAATATTGGGGAGCACAAACTCAACGCTCAAAAGAAAATTTTAAAATCGGTGGCGAAAGATTTCCGCGAGAAATTATTAGAGCATTGGGAATTCTAAAAAAAGCTGCAGCATTAACTAATAATAAATTGGGAATGTTACCCGATGATAAAAAAGATTTAATTGTACAAGCTGCCGATG